>JAQWBY010000174.1 GCA_028706165.1 Lentisphaeria bacterium
TCGGGCTTGAGGTCGGCAAGATAGCTGAGCGTCTACGCCAGCGTGGTGGCGAGCTGGTGCTGAATGACGAGGCGACGCAGCGGCTGGTGGCCAAGGGTTACAAGCCCGAATATGGCGCGCGGCAGCTTCGGCGGACGGTCGAGCAGTACGTCGAAGACCCGCTGGCTGAATTGCTGTTGCGCGATAAACCCGACGGGCCTTTTGTGATTGACGTGAGCGCCGCCAGCGACGGCGAACACTTGGATTTCGCTTTGCGGCGTGACAAGTAACGGTCGCGATGCCATTTGTCGCTGATTGTCATTTATTCTGGCTGCCGTGACGTCGAGACGTTGCGGCGCCAAGTTTTTTCAGCTGACAGCAGATAGCTGTGTTGTGAAGAAATGAACTGTGGCCTATCAACTAACCATTCGAAAGCAAGACGCCCAGACTGGCAACGCGGTACTGTGTCGTCGCCGGGTGGTGACTTGCGACCAGCCTTGTCTGCGTTTGGGCGGCGTTGGCTGCGATGTCGAGCTCGACGGTGAAGACGGCGAGCTCCTGCGCCTGGAAACCGCTGCGGACGGCGTGACGCGATTGCTCTCCGATCGTTTGCGGGAGCTGCGGATTGGTCAGGAGAAACGGCTCATACCCGTAACCTTGACCAGCGGTGACGACATTGGGGCGGGCTCCTGGTCAATGCGCTACTACGTGAGCAAGCCGGTGCCGGGCTTGTCCTGGCAGGGCACGGCCCTGGCCCGGTTTTCGTTGCTGGCAGTGCTCCTGGTACTTTTGGCGCAGCTTTTTACGGTGGTGGTGCTGCCCCAGCTGGTGGTCCGCGCCGACCCCAGCGGCAGCGCAGTGGCTCGCCAGCGGGTCGCCGAGATGCTTGACACGCTGCGTCGGCGCGCTGGTGCAGTTGCGACCGACGATCCTTTGCAGATGTACCTGGCGGCAGCGATCCGCGATGAGCTTGACGCCCGGGCTCGATACCTCCGGCAGTACGATGACGACATGAGCCGCAGCCAGCGTCGGGAGATGCTGGCTGACTTGCAGCGCCTGTCTTATCTACTGGAACGCGTGGAGGCTGGCGCGGTGCTGACGCCGCTGCCGTCGCCGGCCGTGAATTCGGGTGTGGAGCATTTATTGCGACGATAAGGTGGTGGTAGCACGCCGAAAATGGACGATTGGGAACAGACAACAACTATGTCACACCGTGAACTGAGTCATTATGTCAGCGATTTTTCCCGTTATCGGGTGGCGGTTTTGGGCGATCTGATGATTGATCGCTATGTGTGGGGGCGCGCATCGCGCATATCCCAGGAAGCGCCGGTGCCGGTGGTTGCCGTGCAGCGCGAGAACGCGGTGCCGGGCGGGGCGGCGAATGTTGCCCGGAACGTGGTGTCTTTGGGTGCCCAGGCGGAAGTGCTTGGCGTTGTCGGCGATGACCATGATGGTCGTGAGCTGTGTCGTCTGTTGGGCGAGTGCCAGGTCGCTACCAGCCAGGTGCTGGTCGTGCCCGGGCGCCGCACGACGGTGAAGACACGGGTGCTGGCCGCGAATCAGCAAGTCGTGCGCATCGATTACGAAGACACGGAGGCGCTGCCGGCGGCGGCGTATCGGCAGCTGCTAGGCCGTTTGGAGCGCCGCCTGCAGAGTGGTGAGATTGACGCCTTGATCCTTGAGGATTATGCCAAAGGGGTCTTTACGCGGTCTTTCATCAAAGCGGCGATTGCCTTGGCCAATCGCTATCAGGTGCTGGTGACGCTGGATCCCCATCCCAGCCACGGCTTCAATGTGAGCGGCTTGGCTCTGATGACGCCGAATCGCGCAGAGGCGTTCACGCTGGCGGGCATCGGCTACCAGCCGGGCATCAATGATCCTTGCCGGGACCGGCCTTTGCGGCGGGTCGGTGCGGCCCTGCAGCGCAAATGGCGGGTGTCCCAGCTGTTATTGACGTTGGGCGCCGAGGGCATGGCGCTGTTTGGTGCTGCTGGTGAAGACCCCGTGCACATTCCTACTCGGGCGCAGCAGGTCTTTGATGTGTCTGGCGCGGGCGATACGGTCATGGCCACGATGGTACTGGCCTTGCTGGCTGGTGCACCGGCGTCCGATGCGGCCATGATCGCCAATTACGCTGCGGGCGTCGTGGTCGGCATTGTCGGCACGGCGGCCATCGAAGCGGCCGTCCTGCGGCAACGCCTGCAGGAAGAAGAATAAGTGTTTTTTCCGGTTGACGATTCACAGCGACAAGAACAAGGAACCAAGAGTATGACCGAGCGATGCGTAGCCGTCATTCCTGCCCGCTATGGCAGCAGCCGTTTTCCGGGCAAGCCCCTGGCGCTGATAGCGGGCAAGCCGATGATCCAGTGGTGTTATGAATCCACTCGCGCCTGCAAGGACTTTGCGGAGGTCATTGTGGCGACGGATGACGAACGCATTCGCGCGGCGGTCAGCGCCTTTGGCGGGCAGGCAGTGATGACGTCGCCGACGCACCAGACCGGCACGGATCGTATCGCCGAAGCCGTGGCCAAAATTGACGCCGATCTGATCGTCAATGTTCAGGGCGACGAGCCGCTGATGTCGGCGCGGGTGCTTACGCAGCTCATCGCGCTGATGC
The DNA here is from genome assembly GCA_028706165.1 of Lentisphaeria bacterium. Classification (GTDB taxonomy): domain Bacteria; phylum Verrucomicrobiota; class Lentisphaeria; order Oligosphaerales; family Oligosphaeraceae; genus Oligosphaera. The sequence continues at coordinate 2,597 of JAQWBY010000174.1, forward strand.
GTCAGTCATCGGCTGAGATGGGTACGGCCGCAGTGCCCTTCACGGCGACGGACCGCGATCCGGCCGACGTCAATGCGGTGAAGGTGGTGGTGGACCGCCGTGGCCACGCGCTGTATTTCAGCCGCTCGCTTATACCCTATCCGCGGCAGGGCGGCACGGCGGTGACGCCGCTGTTGCACTGGGGCCTCTATGCCTACCGTCGCGATTTCCTCTACGATTTTGTGAAATGGGAGCGCGGCAGCCTGGAGGGCTGCGAGATGCTGGAGCAGCTGCGGGCGTTGGAGAACGGCGCGCGCATATTGGTCCTGCAGACGACGGAGCGCAGCGTCGGCGTGGACGTGCCCGGCGATATCGCCGAGGTCGAAAAGCTGCTGCGGGAACGCAGTCGCTGAGCCCCCGGGCGCGTGAATGCCAGTGCCGCCGGCCGGCGCCGGTGAGAACAATGTGTGAGAGTGAATGCAAAAGGACAGGACATGCAAAAAGTATTTGAGCTGAGCAAGGGGATGATGATTGGCCCCGGCCAGCCCCTGGTGGTGATTGCCGGCCCCTGCGTGGTGGAGGCGCTGGACATTTGTCGGCGCATTGCGGAGACCGTTCAGGCCGCGTGCGCGGAGCTGGGACTGTCTTACATCTTCAAGGCGTCGTTTGACAAGGCCAACCGCACGAGTATCGACTCCTATCGCGGCCAGGGCATGGATGAGGGCCTGGCGCTGTTAGCGCGCATCCGCGAGGAATTCGGTTGTCCGGTGCTGACCGACGTGCACGAGCCTGAACAGTGCGCGCTCGCTGCCGAGGTCGTTGATGTGCTGCAGATACCGGCTTTTCTCTGTCGGCAGACCGACCTGCTGGTCGCAGCGGCGGCTACGGGCCAGCCGGTGAATGTCAAGAAGGGCCAATTTCTAGCCCCGGAAGACATGGCGTCAGTGATCAAAAAACTGGCCAGCACGGGCAATGAGCGCATCGCTTTGACGGAGCGCGGCGCGAGTTTCGGTTATCACAATCTGGTGGTGGACATGCGTTCGCTGGTGATCATGCGCGAACTGGGCTGCCCGGTGATCTTCGATGCCACCCACGCCGTGCAGTTGCCCGGCGGCCGCGGCACGAGCTCCGGCGGCAACCGCGAATTCGTGGCGCCGCTGGCGCGCGCGGCGGCGGCGACCGGCATTGATGGACTGTTTCTGGAGACCCATCCCGAGCCGGAGAAGGCCCTGTCCGACGGCGCCAATTCCCTGCGCCTGAACGACGTGCAGCCACTTCTAGCCAAGATCAAGGAGATACATGGACTGGTCAGCTAAAGCGCAGGACATTCGTGCCGTGGTGCTGGATGTGGACGGCGTCTTGACCGACGGCCGCATTGGCTATGGCGGTGGGTCGGATGAAGAAATCAAGTTTTTTCATGTGCGTGACGGCGCGGGCATCGCGCTTTTGCGGCAGAGCGGCGTCAAAGTCGGCATTATCACGGGGCGTTGCAGCAAGGCGAACCGCCGGCGGGCCGAAGAACTCAAGCTGGATTTTGTCTTTGAAGGACAGTTGCGCAAGAGCGACGCGCTGCTGGCGCTCTGTGAGCAGCTCGGGTTGCAACCGGCGCACTGCCTGTACGTGGGCGATGATGTGATTGATATCGGCCCGATGCGCCTGGCAGGCGTCGCCGTGGCCGTGGCGGACGCGGCGGCGGAGGCCAAGGCGGCGGCGAGTTGGGTCGCATCGGCTCCTGGCGGTCGCGGCGCGGTGCGCGAGGTCGCCGAATGGCTATTGAAAGCGCAGGGGCGCTGGGACCAGCTGATCGCCGAGAGATATGGGTACTGACTATGCGCGCATGGAATGACGTTGTGGCAAAGATATTGCGGCTGCGTGGCGGACTGGCCTGGCCGCGCATTCGACGCGTGCCGTGTTTGGCATTGCTGGCGCTGGTGGCGCTGGTGGCGGTGCCACGTGGGGGCGCCGAAAATCTTTTTGGCGTCGGTGGCAATCTGCAGGTCGCGGGCTTTGTGTCCCGGGGCTTGGACAGCGCTGGCCGCACGGAGTGGGAACTGCGGGGGGAAAAGGCGCAAATTCGCGGTCAGAGCACCGAACTTAGTGATTATAAGATTGTCTTCAAAGGCAAGGACGGTGACGATTTCACGCTGAGCTCGCCCCGCTGCCGTTATCTTCACAGCGCAGCGGAGGTCAAGAGCGACGCCCCGGTATTTGTCGAGGGCCGTGGCGTGCAGATTAGCGGCATCGGCTATGACGTGTATCTTGATGCGAAAGTAGTAATGATCCGTTCGACGGTGACCATGAAGATCAAGCAACGCCAGGGCAGTCTGCGGAAAAGCTTGCAACGGGTGACCGCAGACGAGAAAAAACCGGCAGTGACCAGCGATGAAAAATGATCGGCGCTGCCATGAAAAAAGGAAAGGGACGGCCATGAACAGGATGACATCACTGATTGGACGACGCGGCTGGAGCGAGGCTCTCTGCTTGCTGTGCCTGCTTGCGGTCACCGGCAGCGCCGCTGACGAGACGGGTAAGCCTGTCGCGCCGCCGGCGCCTGTCGCGTCTGCGGAAACAGTAGCGCCGGCAGATGTCGTCGCCGCGGATACAGACGAGATCAGTATTTCCGCCGACCGCATGGAGATGCATCTTGATGGCCATACCGCCGAGCTCAGCGGCAACGTGCTGATTGAGGACAAGACCATGAAGCTCAGCGCCGAAAAGATGATGGTCTATCTTGATGACGACAACAAGTTGCAGCGGGTTAACGCCACCGGCAACGTGACCGTGCGCAAATTGGACGGATCGGAAAGCGCCACCGGCGACTCCGGCACCTACGACACCAAGGACGACGTGATTGTCCTTGAAGGCAATTGCGTGATTCTCCAAGGCAAGAACGCCATTCGCGGCAGTCGCGCGATCTACAGTCGCAAGGACCAGGTGATCAAGTTGGAGCGGGCGACGCTGACCATTCAGATGAAAAAGGGCAGTGGCGACGACGGCAAGCTGGGCGGGCTCCTGGACAATAAAGACAAAGACGACGCCAAGGAGGAAAAAAGCGCGCCGGCAGGGAACCAACCCGCCGCGCCTGGGACAAACAAGGATGAGAAAGGCGCAACCGCACCATGAGTGACGACAAGGACATCCTGTTATCTGCGGAGGGCTTGGTCAAGACCTACAAAAACCGTTGCGTAGTCAATAATGTGTCATTGACGGTGAAGCCCGGGGAGGTGGTGGGGTTGCTTGGGCCCAATGGCGCGGGCAAGACCACGACCTTCTACATGATTGTTGGTCTGATACAGCCCAACCGTGGCCGCATCACCTTTGCGGGGCAGGACGTGTCGAAGCTGGCCATGTTCCAGCGTGCGCGTCTGGGCATGGGCTACTTGGCGCAGGAACCATCGATTTTTCGCAAGCTGACGGTGGCCGATAACGTCATGGCCATTCTTGAAACGCTGGCTATGACAAGAAAGGAACGCGAGGAGCGCTTGCAGGAACTGCTCAATGAGTTACAGTTGACACAGCTGGCAACGCAGAAGGCGATGACCCTCAGCGGTGGCGAAAGGAGGCGATTGGAAATAACTCGGGCACTGGCGACCAGTCCGCGCTTCATGATGCTTGACGAGCCCTTTGGCGGCGTCGATCCAATCAATGTGTTCGAGGTGCAGAAGATCGTCGCCAACCTCCGTGACCGCGGCTTGGGGGTGCTGATCACCGATCACAATGTGCGCGAAACACTGGCGATTGTTGACCGGGCCTATCTGATCTGCAACGGCGAGATATTGTTTACTGGCGACAGCCAGGCGTTGATCCAGGATGAAAAAGCACGCCAGGTGTACCTGGGACCCAGCTTCAATCCTTGATGCTGGCAGAAGGGACTGACACCGGCGTTTACACAAGGAGGACGTTTATGGAAATAATCCTGAGCGGAAAGCATTATGAAGTCTCTGACGAGATAAAAGCCGCAGCCGAGCAGAGTATGCGCAAATTGGCTGAGGACTATCAAACTCAGAAAATCAGTTCGGTACGGCTCCTTTTCACCGTCGAGCGCAACTGGCAGATCGCCGAAGTGCTGCTCAATGGCAAGAATCTGACCTTGCACGCCAAGGGTCGCACGACGGACATGCGCGCATCCCTGGGCAATGCGGTTGAGAAGCTCGACAAGCAACTCCGCCGCTACCTGGAAAGGATTCAGGACCTGTCAGTGAAGGCCGACCCGGTGGCCAAAGAGAAATTCTGGACCTCAGAAGAACTCAGCGAAGCCGAGGACGACACTGATCTGGTCGACGCATAAATGAGCAACGACGGATAGTAACAGCAGATAACGGCGGGACGGCGAACAACATAGCCGTCCCGCCTTGTCATCTCAGGCCGGAACGGGGAGGGGCGGCCAGGTCGGCTGGAAGGATTGGGCGGAGTCGCCTCGTTGTGTATACGGGCACCGCCAGCCAGGCATTCGGGGAAAGTACGGACCATCAGCAACAGCGAGAGGCGCAAAGAGCCTATGGACATGCAAATCGTCAAGAGCGGACCCGCGAATTGGCAACGGCCATCCTGGGACGAGTATTTTCTCAAGCTAGCCATGCTGGCGTCGGAACGGGCGACCTGTCCACGCATGCATTGTGGCTGTGTTTTGGTGCGTGATCGCTACGTACTGTCCACCGGCTACAACGGCTCGCTGCCCGGACTGCCCCATTGCCATACGGACGGTTGTCTGGTTGTCGATGGCCATTGCGTGCGGACCAATCATGCCGAGATCAACGCCATCTGTCAGGCTAGCCGGCATGGCACCACCCTGGCGGGAGCAACGGCGTACGTCACCAACATGCCCTGCACCAACTGCGCCAAAGCACTTATCGGCGCCGGCATCGGCCGCGTGGTGATTTTCTCCGGCTATCACGACACCCTCGCGGAAATGTTCTTCAAGGACGCCAAAGTGGAGTTGGTGCGCCTGCCTATGCCCGAACGCGACATCCACTACGACCTGCTCCAGTACAGCTCCGCCGTGCCGCTTGCCGATGACGACCCGCGCCGCTGACCCTCGCACGCAAATTTTTATCCACAGATTCCGCAGATTAACGCAGATTATTTTTTAACCATGGGGCATTTCCATTCCTGGGACATCTCCACGGTTGTGGTGGCCTACGTTGTGACCTCGGCAAGTCCAAGTCAAAAAGAAGCACGAAGGGAAATCAAAATGGCTCAGCGAGTATTGGTATTGGGTGCAACTGGTGCCATGGGACAATACCTCGTCCCCAGCCTGGCAAAAAAAGGCTATCAAATCGACACGGTTTCGCTGGACGATCCCCCCTGGACTTTTCCCAACGTAACCCATATCAAGGCTGACGCCAAGAACCAAGCCTTCTTTTTGGCGTTGATGTCCCGGAACTACGATGCGATGGTTGACTTCATGACCTATCAGACCGCCCAAATCGCGCTGTACTTGCCCTTGGCATTGAAAAGCGTAGGTCAGTACGTCTTTTTGTCATCCTGCCGAGTATATGCTGATTTGGAGCATCCAGTCAAGGAATCGTCGCCTCGCTTGATT
>JAQWBY010000175.1 GCA_028706165.1 Lentisphaeria bacterium
GCTCTTTTGGGATGGGGCACCTTACCCAGGGCGACGCGCCCTACGGGCGCTTGCCCTGGGCTATCTTAGGGCGCACCTTCGGCGCTCAAAACCTTGGCAAATGGTCACGCGAACGGTCACAAGTCATCTCATCGCCAAGCATTGCCTGTACACTAAGTGAAGAGTATTGGCCCGATCCGTCCGCGACGACAGCCAAGGCCTTTTTCCGGGGCTGCAGTGACCTCCCTACAGCCCCTGCCCTTCGTCTACTTCTTGCGTTCAGGTAGGATGCGTTGGTAGTCCCGCTCGGCGAAGCCGAAGTCGGGCTGCTCGCCATAGACAAAATACGCGAAGCGCATGGAGTTCAGGCGGCCGCTGGTAAAGCCGAGTTGTCCGTAGCCCGGCGCCTTGCCATCCCAGAAGGATACGTTGTCGAAGGGCGTGACCGCCACGCAGCTATGCGCCCAGCCTTTGCCACGCAGGGCGAACCACTGTGGCTTGCTGTTTTTGCCGGCGACACCGGCGCCATCGCCGTGGCTGCCATCCATTTCCACGTTGATGCCCTTGTCGTCGAGGTAGGTCGCCGGCAGGTTGTAGAAGCCCCGGTTGTAGATGCCGCCGGCGTGCTTATCGAGTTCGACATCGACGTAGAAGCGTCCGGGCAGGAGCGTATAGGTCTTGGTATAGGTCGCGCCATTGCGCAGGGTCTTGTTGACCACGATCACGCAACAGGCCGGGCCATTGCGGAGCAGGTCAACGCGATTAAGCGTGGCCTGGACCTCGTTTGACCAGCCTGTTTCGGCTGATGACACCAGGAATGAGCTGAGGAAGTCCGGCCCGCCGCCGTAGCGCCGCCCAGGCATGAGATCCTTGATCTGGCCTTCGCGGAACACCGCCGTGTAGGTCTCGCCGCGGTACTCACCGCTGCCCATCGCATCGCCCGGCACATACACCGGCCCACCGCTCTTACGCATCGGTGACGCAGCGTCTTTGCCGACGACCTTGAACTGCTGCGTGACGCCCGCAGGCGCGTCGTAGGAGAAGCTCAGCATGCCGCGCGCATTCTCCTTGCCGTCATAATTGGTCCCGGGATCGAACTGTGCAAAGGGCAGCGTGCGGTAGCTGCCGTCCGCCTGCAACTGCAGGACACGCACGCTCGCTGCGGACAAACTGCCGCCTTCGGGCAACGCGTCGGCAAAGTCAATGGCCATGCTCACCGGCTCAAGTTCGGCGGCGTGGGGCGTTCCCGGCAGCTCAATGGCCTTGACCACCGGCCACTGTGCCAGGTCGATCGGAATATCCTGCAGCCAGCTGTGCGCATTGTCCGCCGGCTGCAGGTCTTCACCGTTGCGGCTGCTGATCCGTGCATAAAACAGGTGTTGACCAGCGAGGTCGCCTACCGGCACTGCGACACTCAGTTCGCGAGTGCTGCCCGGCCGCAGCCACCACAGCGACTTGGCGGCCAGCTGGCCAACCACATCCGGCGAATCCGCCGCGATCGTCACCGTCGCAAACATGCCAGCGCGACCGCTGTTGCTGAGGCGCAGCACACAATTGAGATCGCTGCCGCTGGGGCGCATCGTCGCGCTCACGAGTTCCAAGCGGTAGTCCGGCTGTTTGGCTGGGGCGCCGCAGAGCACTTCGTAGTTGCCGGCGCCAGGCAGGATCAGCTTATTCTCGCGGCGTTCCCACGCGACCTGCACCTGGCGCTGATTGTCGTCATTGAGTGCGTACACCAGCGTCGAGCGCCAGGCCCAGCCCTTCAGGAAAGACTCGGGGATGACTACTTCGCCGGCGCCACTGGCGTTGACCCGCAGGAGATTCTTGCCGGTGGCTTTGACCGTGACCATGCTGACCACGCCGCTCGTGCCGTCCATGCGCGGCAGGGGATCGACGGCTTTGCAGGCAAAATAGAAGTCGTCGGTCTGCACTTCCGAGCAGTAGTGATTGTCGTGCCAGACCATGCTCTGGCGGATCTTCGGGCCCTCCACGGCGAAACCCTCCTGCGGCAGCGCGTAGGTCCGGCCCTTCACCGTGACCTCGCGGACATCGGCGGCGAAGTTGACCACGATTTCGGTACCGTCGCCGAAGACCGTCTTCTGCACGCAATGATCGTCACTGACGAACTCATGGGAGAGCATCTCTTCCATGCCGACGGCCTCATGCAGCTTGCTGGTATGGAAATAGCTGCGCAGGAAAGACGAGCGATCGTGGGTCCACGTGCCTTCGCGAATCCAGAAGGTCGGGATGGTCACGTAAAGGATATTGAGCAAGTCCTTGCGTGGCGTCACTTCCGGAGCGGCCTCAATCAGAAAATCCGTCGCGTCGCCCCAGTACCAGGTCGTGACGATGCAGTCATGGAAGACCAAGTCCCACAGTGGAATGCGGTAGTAGGGACCGACGCCGTATTTTTCATACAGTTTGAAGCGCGTGGTCGGTTTGTCCGGATTGCGCGGATCATGCTCTTTGTTCTTGGGGCGTTTGAGATAGCCCGCCGGCCAAGAATAGTAGGAGTGGCTGCCAGATTGCATGCCCTCGATATAATGGAGGTTCTTGGCGCACCACCACTTGCCGTGCTCGCCACCGGCTACCAGGTTTAAGTTACCCTCGCGCCAATCGCCGAAATACGCGCACATGCCTTCGCTGTAGCGCCGCTTGTCACTACGCGTCATGGGGTGTTCGGGATCATAGCATTCATAGAGTCCCTCCGCCGTGGTCACGTCCAGAAACCGCGCTTCGTAGGGATACTGAGCCAGATCGGCCGGAACAACTTTCTTGGCCGCATCGAGCATCACCGCCGTGCAGCGTTTCAACGACACCTTCGATTTGTCAAAGGTCGCCCATGCGGTCTTGGGCGTGCCATCGGCGAGTTTGACAGCGTGCTCCGGCAATGGCGCGCTGCGGTGGTCGATATTCTCGCTGTCCTCCCACAGGTCCGTGTAGATATCATAGCGACCGGGAAGGAAGCCCATGCGGGACATCTCGGCCATATCCGCCGGCGGGCAGGCGCCATTGATAAGCAGCTTGTCAATGCCGTGCGCTTTGGCGCTACGCGCAAAAGCGAGGTAGTTGCCGCCCCAGATATCCGACGCGCCCATGAGTTTGAAGACATTGGGATTATGCCGGGCTTTCTCCTTCAAGGTGACGATATAGCCCTTGGCCGCCGCGCGGGCCCGCCAGGCCTTGGCCACGGCGACATAGCTGCCTTCAGCGACAAAATAAAAGCAGTACACACGGCTGTCTTTGCCGAAGGTCTGCATGGTCGGCAGCCAACGGACCTGGGGCACCCGCGTCGTCGCCTCGCCATCAGCCATCTTGTGCATCACCAGCACGCCGTCCTCACAGCTGTCAACGAAGACGCCGTAGCCGTGGCCGGCCACTTTGTCAACCATGCCGATGAAAGGAAGATCGCCCGCCGTACTCAGGCGCGAACGCATGAAGGGCTCTTCCTGCAGCGGATAAAGATGGCCGGTGCTGCCGTCAGCCGTGGCCATGCCGCCATACTCGCCGGGGACCTTGAAACCCACAATGTCCGGATATTCGCCCTTGAACTCGGCCGCGCCGTCCAGCGCAGTCACGCTCAGCCGCAGCTCCGGCGTATCGCCAATGACTTCGCTGCGCACCCGCACTGCCGGCTGGCCGAACTGCTCCCACAGGTACTCGATGCCATTCCCATCGCTCAGGCGCACGACGTCCTGAAAAGCATCCTTCGCCTCGGCCACTGCCGCACTAGCGCCTGCGTCAGCGGCCGTCGCCACCAGCGCCAGCGGCTGAAAACTCTCGACCTTGCTATGCTGCCAGCCCGGCGGATAGTAGATCTGGCCCTGGCGGCCCTGGTCGTCATCGGCGTCGTTGACGCCCAACGAGAACATCACGGTCGAGGCCTTGTCACCACCGGCGCTGATGTCCAGCGCCGCCAGCGGCACGGCCAGCTTGACGCTGTAACCGCCAGCGACCACCGTGGCCTGAACCGTCGCCTCGGCGACCACCGTTTTATCCCGCCGCACCAACTTGGCGGCGCCGGGCTGGGGATAGACCGCGTACTGTGCCTTGCCCAGCCAGAATTCGACGGAGTCGGCCTGCCACCAGTCAGCATTGCCGCCAGCCGGCTTTACTACCTCGTCCCGCACAACGATGTCCAGGTACAGCTTGTCTGCCGTCCAGCCCAGCTGGAATTCGGCCGAGCAGTCGGCAGCGTCACTGACATGCCGGGCGTCGCCGAGCATCGTGTGCTTGATGCTCTGTTTTGGCGCCTGGGCGAGCTCGTCGCCGCTCGTCATTTTCACCAGTTGCATGGGCACGCGTGGTGCCGGCAGATCGCCGCCCTGCTCCCAACGGCGGCCGAGCCGCTTGTCGACGACTTCGTAGCGCCCACTGACGGCATCGACGCTTACGTCCAGCACGTCATTGCCAAAGCGCCAGGTCTCCGCCCAGCCCATACTCCCAGCGGCAACCAACAACAACAGCCATTTTTTCATTGCCGTACCTCACTTTGCATCCAATGTAAGTTTGCAGACTCTACGTCATACCACAGTTTCAGGCGGGAAGCCCCTTCAGAACCCGCTCCACCAAGGCGACATCAAACTCGACCATGTCGTCGCGGTCCTGACGATTGATACCGACATTAATGACATCGCCGGGCTTGATGTGCCGCAATGCGTACTCGATGCCCATGGCCGCGTCAAGGCGACCGGCACCGAGTATCTTGTAGGCGATGCAGGGCTTGGGCAGAAAGCGGATGAGCTCCGTCGCCCGAAACACATCCTCCAGCCGGAATCGGTCGCCGCCCGTCGTATGGACACTGCCGCAGTTAAAAAAAGGCACGACATGGAAGTCTACCAAGTCGAGCTCATGCACCCAATAGTGGGCCTCGACGGCGTGCGCCGCCACGCCGACCGGCAGACCCTTGCTCTGCGCGTAACTGACCCACGCACGCAGGGTCGCCGCGTCCTGCTTTTCGTACAACTCGTCGGTTAACGCGCCATGAACGTACAGTGCGCGGCAGCCCCCCGTCACGACCAGATCAATCGCTTTTTCCATGCTGCCGAGCGTGCGGAAGGATACCTGCGCCAGCCATTGCATCGGCCCGCCGGCAGCCCGGTAACGCGCCACTGTCTGCACCACATGCGACGTTTCGTTGTTGGTGACAAAGGTATTGATGCCAGCACGCCAGGCGCGGTCCCAGGTCTCCAGAATGCGCTCCGGCGTGTGATAGCGCTTCATGCCTTCCGAGCGTTCCGTGCTCTGGTGGCTGAAGCCAGCAAAGGGATTAGCGCCAATCAACATGCGCGTCAAAGTCATTCCACAAAAATCAACCGTCGGCAGCATGGTCGTTCTCCAGCTTTTGCCCGTTATTCGCTATCACCGGGCCGCACTTACAGGCCGCCGATGTATTCCACCAGCAAGGCAACGTACTGATCAAGGTTCGCCAAATCAACAAACTCTTCCGCGCTGTGCGCGCCGCCGCCGCGAACGCCAATCACGCCCACGGGCACGCCCATGCCCTTCATGTGCCGCGCGTCCGTCGCCCCGCACATCTTGCTTACGCCAATCTTGCGATCGGGAAATGCCCGCTGCATTACCGCCAGGAGGCTCTGCAGTGCCGGGCTCTTGTCGTCCGAATACAGCGGCATGCTGGGGTGCCCAGGCTCGACTTCCAGGCCGCTCAACTCGCGGGCCATCGCGATGATCGCGTCGTAGTCGGCATCGGCAATGAAGCGGAAATTGATGGTCATCTCCGCCACATCCGGTATCTGGTTGCTGGCATGGCCGCTCTGGATTTTGCAGGCCGCCATAGTGTTGTGCCAGGTGTCGTCCTTGCTGACCGCCGGCCAGGCCTGCCGAATGCGCAAATAGCCGTCGATAAGCTTGTCAATTGCATTGTCATAATCCCATGGCCGCGATGAATGGCCGGCGCGCCCCCGCGCCACCAGGCGCAAGGCGAAGGTGCCCTTTTGGGCGATGACCAGCGTGTATGCGCCCGAATCCAGCACCAGCGCGATCTTGCTGGCCACATAGCCCCTGGCGACCATCGCCGCCGTCGTGGCGCCGCCAATCTCCTCATCGGCCGTGAAAATGGCGCCCACACTGGCGCGGCCTTTGAGTGCGCAGAGCACCTTGGCGACGCACACGGCATTGCCGAAGCAGTCGACCGCGCCGCGGCCATAGAGATTGCCGCCTTTCACCCGGGGCGTATACATGGCGTCCTCCGCCGGCACCACATCAAGATGGGCATTGAGCAGCACGTCCTGGCATTTGCCGGGCGTGGTCGCGGCAAAAAGCACCTTCCGTTCACCGACGAGCTCCATGCTACAGTGCAGGCCTTCGGCGCTCAGGCGCTCACGCATCAGTTCCTGGGCCTGATTCACGCGCGCAATCGCTGCGCTCTCGGGACGGCAGGCCATCAACGCAGTAATCAGTTCGACGCTATCCAACATGACAACTCCTCGTAGATTCGGCCAGAACGACTCTGGCACCAGCCACTAAACAGAAGCCCGCAACAAGTCGTTGTCGCGGGCTTCAGAAAATTACTAAGCAAACATCAGCAGCACGGCTCAGTAGCGCTTATGAAAAGACGGCCGGTACACCCGCCAGGTGGAATCCTGGTTCTTCTGCCAGATGTATTCGGGCGCAATGATCGGCTCCCAGCCGAAGGGGAAAGTAACCACTTCGACAACGCCAACCGCCTCGCGGCAGAGGAAACGCCAGAGCCCCAGCCCCACGCCCTTGGTTACACCCGGGAGGTCGCCTTCTGATTCGGTGACCCGCATGATGTTCGCAGGCACTTCGAACACACCGAAGAGCACATTGCTGAGGCCGCGGCCAAGCTGGTCCACCGGCCGCCGCACCGCGATGGGATCGAGCTTCATGTCGTCATCCGAAGGGTCCCAGCCGACTATACCGGCGACAAAATCACCAACTTCGGCGCCTTTGACGCTGGCGTAGACATGGATCAGCGCCAAGTGCAACTGCGCGCGGAAATCCCAACGATCACGGGGAAAATAGGCGCCGTCGTCGGACTCACTGCTCACTTTGCGCTCCGGTCCGTAGGCCACCGTGGCGTAGCGGCCTTCATGCTGGTTGAGAATCTGTTCCTTTTCGTAGAACTGGATAAGCCACAGCGGTGGGATGAAGTGGGGAAAATCCACGCCTTTGACGTTGGCGGTGTAGGCGCCGAGCTGGCCGTATTCCGTCAACGCCACTTCCGCGCCAATGCCTGGCCCGCCGGCGATGCCGCAGCGCAGGACGTCAAAAACGTCCGATATGCGGTTCCAGATGTACAACTCGCCTTTGACAAAGAAGCTGTTAATATCAAGTTCTTCGCTTTGGTCCTGAGCCCACGCAGCCAAGCTAGTCATACACGCAGCCACGACCAAACAACGAAACGCCACTCCGATACGATTTGTGCCCATCATATCATGCCTTTATGGTTACGATTTACACCCATTTACGCCTAGTCACGGCGAAGCCTCGCCGTAATGCGGCCCCTGTCTGCAGTGACTAAAATAACTGCATCCACGCCTTCCTGATGGTACATGACCACCCCGTGGATTTCAAAGGGCCTAATATACCCATGGCCCCATTCAAAAAGCAAGCGTCACAGCCAAAGAAAAATGCAGCTCGGGCATTTCCCGGCAGTCCAGAAGGTTGGCACGTTCTGGAAGGACTACTATCCCCCCACCCCCTCGGCATCATTCATGCAGGTTCCACTGCCCAGGTACGCTACTGAAGAACCAACAGCCCCGGCTGGGGCGGAGCTGGTCAAGACGCATGAAAGTAGCCCCATCGTTCTGATAGCCCGTGACCCACTGCGCGCCGCCGGCCGGATTCCGCGGTACGGGCCGCGACCAGTCACTGCCAAGGGCCGTCCAACCGGCTGGATAGGCCAGCTGGCCGTCCGGCGCCTGCCAACCCGACAGTGCCCAGTGCAAGTCCTGACCGTTGTCAACCACGAAGGCCCACGCAGCACTGAAAGCCGGCAAATCGGCAAGGCCGCACAAGCGATAGCCGGCGGGGGTCCAGCGCCAAAGCTGCCCGATCGCCTCGGGAATGGACGCTGTCACCCGCGAATACAACGGCAGACCGAGAAAATTCCAGCCGGGCCGCAGCG
>JAQWBY010000176.1 GCA_028706165.1 Lentisphaeria bacterium
CAAAGCAACGAGGAACTTCGCGACAAAAAAACACCGTGCAGCGGTAGTGGTTGCTGCACGGTGGCCATTGATTTCGCCGTCGCTTGTTTTATTCCACGGCTTTGAAGGCGATGTAGTCGAGGTTATTGCCGACGCCGTCGGTGTTTTCCATGACGACGCGTTGTGTGCCGGCCTTGAGATCGAAGACCATCTTCTGGCCGTTGTGGATGGGGCTGAAGTGATCCCAGTCGAGGGCGGAGCCGCCGTAGCCGCCGGTAGCGGTGAAGGTGCATTCGCCGAGGTCCTGGTCATTGATGACGATGCGGCGTTTGGCGCCGCTGGTATTGCAGTAGCGGATGAAGAAGTGGTATTTGCCGTCCTTCGGCACGGTGACTTCCCAGCTGAGCTTATGTCCCAGGGGATCCCAATGGGAGATGGACTTGCCGCTGGTGCCGGCCTTGTCATCGCGGATTTGCACGGTGCCGCCTTGCTGTGAGCTGATGTTTTCGGCTTCGCGGAGGATGGCATTTTTGAGTATGCCGCGTGGTGTTTTCGCATAGACCTGCCCTTGGAGAATCGTGCCATTACCGAGGTCGAAGCGGGCCTTGATGAGGCCATCGTAGCCATCATTACAGGTGGTGGTGATGGTGGTGACCAGGCGTTCGCCGGGCTGGAGTTTAACGGGGAACGACGCCGGTGAGAACGTCACGCCGGGGATGGAGTCGATACTGACCTTGCCATTGATGGCCGCATGACGTGAGGCGACCGCGACAATGCGGAGGCTGGAGGACTCGCTGTCAAGCTGGTAGGTGAGGTTGAGGTTGGGCGATTCGCTTTCGGGGATGTAGGGCAACATGGCTTCCGATGGGTAGCCCATGGCGTTGGAAGCGATGCGCATGCGGTAGTTATGCTCCTGCATCAGGCAGTGCCGGCGGTCCATGGCCGGGATGGTCGTCGTGTAGATACGCAACTCGCCGGGTACGGAGCCGAAGATTTCTTCACGCCAGTCGCCGAGGACGTCGGCGACCATGATCATTGATCCTCGGCGGCCGGAGGCGCTGACGTCGAAGCCGTCAGGATCGACGATTTTTCCGCGGATGAGTTCCTTTTGCAGATCGGCGTCCCAGTAGACCGTCCAGACACCGAAGCGGTACGGCATGTCCTTGCCTTCCTTGAGAAGTTCACCGTTGGCGGTGAAGAGCCAGCCGGTGACCAGGCCGCGTTTATTGGTACCGGGTTCGAGGATGGCCATGTCGGCGCCGGCTAGTTCGACGCCGGGGTAGCGGGGGTCGAGATCGGCGCAGGTGCCCTTGCCGTCGACGTGCGAGGTCGGCGTGTCGAGTTCCCAAAGTATTTTGCCGGTACGGGCATCGGCCATGCAGAGGCCGCCTTTACGCTGGCGGGTTTCCATGACGTAGCCGATTTGCAGGCCGGGCAGATCTGAGCGGAGCTTGCCGACGAAGACGCCGTCGGGGTGGCCCTTGCCGGTGGTCCAGAGGGGCTGGCCATTGTCGTCGATGACGGCGCTGCCGAGGACGATTTCGTCCCGGCCATCGTCATCAATGTCGAGTGCGTAGTTGGTGTGTGCGCCCTGTCCCCAGTAGCGGCTGGAGTAATCCTCATTGTTGTATGACCAGAGTTTTTCGAGCTTGCCGTTATTGAGTTGCCAGGCGTCGGCGAGCATGACGCCGTAGGTGCCGCGGAGGGCGACGACGCACGGCGTCTTGCCATCGAGGTAGGCGACCATGATCAAGTTTCGCGAGGCGAGATTGTAGCTTTCGAATGGCGCGCGTTCGGGCCAGGGGGCGCGGGCGATTTCCTTGCCGGTCATGCCGTCCCAGACCACGAGCCATTCGGGTCCGGTAGTGACTTTGCCGTCGGCGTCGCGCGGGTCGCCCTCGCCGAGTTTGAGGGCGACTTCGGCTTTGCCGTCGCCGGTGAGGTCATGGACAACGAAGGGCGAGTACCAGATGCCGCGTTCGATGGCCCAGCCGAGGTCGTTGGTCCAGAGGTGGGTACCATCGCTGAGGAAGGCCTCGAGTTTGTATGTTTCCGGTGACGCGTACCAGACCACGCTCCAGGGGTCGACATTGCCGCTGGGGTGTTTGACGACGTAATCGTAGGCGCCATCGCCATTGAGGTCACCGACGCCGACTTTCTGGACACTGGCTTTCGGGTCGCTGAGCTTGTAGGACAGATAGGGCAGGTGACTGGCGTCGGCGGGGGCGACAGCGCTGGCTTTGCCGGTGGGGGCCTTGGGGGCGTTGACGGCAAGGACCTCGTAGCTGTCGCCGGCGAGGCCACTGGCGTCAAAGAAATCGCAGGTCTGGCGGATGGGCGTGGCATTGATCACGGCCTGCTGGCCTTGGCGGCTGCGGACGACATTGAAGGCGATGTCCTGCGGGTCTTCCTTGAGGAGACGCCAGGACAGATAGACGCCGCCGGCGTCGGGCATGGCGACGAGGCCGCGATTCATGGCTTCCTGCACCCGGGATGTCGCAAAGCCCTGCACGGGTGGGCGTGGCGGGGCGTTGCCGCGGACGACCTGGGTGATGGCGACGTCGTCGATGATGATATCGGCGGCGCCGCTGCCGGCGATGCGCAGGTAGACCTCGTCGAGATCATCTTCGGCGGTGAAAGTAAGGAAGCCTTTTGCGTCGTGCCAATCGCTGTTGTTGCGGAGCCTGGCGGCGGCGTGCCGCCAGGTGACGACCTGGCCATTTTTTAGGCCGACGATGGCGAGGATGGCACTGCCGGCATTCGTTTTGGCGCGGGCGCTGATGCGGTATTCGGTATCGGGCTTGACAGCCATGCGGAAGGCATTGCTGCAGTTCCAGTCGCGTCCTTCGGGGGTGGTGATATGCAGGGCCTGTTTGCCTTCGGGGGCGTTGGTGGTGATGACAGCTTGGCCGAGGTTTTCGCGGTGCCACCATGTCCAACCGGGTGGCGTGGCGCCGGGTTGGCCGGCTTCGAAGTCGGGATTGGCGAGGTTGTTTTTGACATTGGTGATGCGTTCGAGGATGAAGTAGTCGAGGTAGGCCGCGCCCTGCTGGGCGGGGATTTCGGCGGCGAAGCGGTCATCGAAGTGGCAGTCGATGTGGTCGGCAGTGACGTCCATGGTGCTGGCGAGAGTGCCTTGGGTGAAGCGGCGCCAAGTCGTGCCGCCATCAAGGGACACGCCTAGGGGGCGTTGCGAGCCAAAGAGACTGAGGGAGTAGGTGCCGGGTTCGGGAACGGCGATGCGGCAGTGCAGGGGTGGCGCGCCCTCGGCGCTGTCCGTGCGGTCCTGACGCACGACGGGGCCGCGGATGACCACGCCGCCGGACCATTTTTTCTCGGCATTCTTGTCGCTACGCCAGATGCACCAGTGTTTTTCGCTGATGACATCGTCGGTAGTGGCGTCATGATTGACGATGGTTGTTTCGACTTCAATGCGTTGGGCCTGAGCAACCATGGGTGGGGCTGCGATGGCGGCGGTGATGACCGCCATGATGGTGGCGCGGGTGCGAGTGCGTGCGAACATGCTGGATCCTCCGGAGGTCTTGGGTTGCGGTGGTGTCAGTTTGCAGGTTGAAGACTGAAGCCGTCGGTGACGATGTCGATATCGCCGGAGCCAACGAGGCGCAAGCGTAGGTGGTCGATGTCATCGCCGGTGGTGAAGGTCGTTGTCAGTAGCTGCCATTCATTACTGTCGCTGGCTTTGGCGGCAGCGTAGCCGTGTTTGACGACCTTTTTGTCTTTGCTGCCCACGGCCTGGAGGGTGATTGACTTAGCTGCCTTGGCGTTGTTGATTTTAACCCACGCGCTGGCAGTGAATTGCTGGCCGCTGCTGATGGTGATGCCGCCGTTGTTGTTGAAAGCCCAGTCCTTGTCGCCGACGTAGGTGATTTTCGCGGCTAGTTTGCCTGATTTGGCGTCGTTGACGGGTCGCGCCTGGCCGGCACCGTCCCGTGACCACCACGACCAGCCGGTTGGCGGAGTGTCAGTGGTTGTGGTAGTTACGGCTTCGAAGTCGGGGTTTTTGACGCCGTTGACGGTGGGTATGGCGGGGATGATGCTGAAGAAATCCAGGTAGGTGGCGCCGCGGTGCTCTGGTTTGTCATGGGCGAAAGTGTCATCGAAGGAGCAGGTGAAGGGCGTGCCGTCAGCGACGACGCTTTCGGCGATGAGTGATGACGTCTGCCGTATCCAGGTTTTGCCGCCGTCGCGGGACAGGGCGATGGGCCGATTGATGCCGGTGGCGCGAATGTCCCAGGTGCCCGATTCAGGCATGGGAATACTCACGTGGAGCACGGGTGCGCCTTCTTCGGGCGTGGCGCGGTCTTCTTTGATTTCGGGGCTGCGGATGACCACGCCGCCTGACCATTTTTTGTCGGCGTCCTTGTCGGTGGTCCAGTAGGTCCAGAGATCGGGGCGCATTTTGTCTTTGATGACCACTTCTTTATTGACGATGACTTCTTCGGCTTCGAAGTGCAATAGTGTCTGGGCCATGCCGGTCACGGCGTAGCAAACGAGGGCGGGGACGAGGATGAGGGCGAGGCGGGTGGCAATCATGGCGGTGCTCCATCATGCGCGTTGGTGTTCAAGCGAGTCGTGACGAGGGGCGCTGCTGCAGAGGGCCGCAGGCACGAAGAAACTGTAGGACAGCCGGCGGCGCTTTGCAAGAAAAAGCGCGGTGAATAGCGTGTGGACAGTCGAAAAACAGGTTGCGCGGATTATGGTTAGTCTTTGATCTTTATCTCGTGTGACTTCAGGCAAGGAGGCGACTATGGCTCTGGAACCCAAGATAGCTCCATGGGTTGACGAATTGGCGGATATTTTATTGCGGACTCGCAATCGCGCCGAGTTGGCGGTGGTATTGCAGGGCCTGCTGACGCCGTCCGAGCTGGAGGGCATTCATCTGCGTTGGTGTTTGCTGCAGTGCCTGGAGGCGGGTTTCACGCAACGGGACATCAGTCAGCGCTTGGGCATTAGTCTGGGCAAGATCGCCCGGGGGTCGCGGTTGATGAAGTATGGCGAGGACGATTTCTGTCGCGTGGTCCGGCGGGTTTGGGCTGAATATGAGCAGGAGGGCAAGGGGCTGACCGCACATTCCCGGACGCGCACAAGCGCCAGGAAAACCGAGAAGGGCGGCTCTCTATGAGTGGTGTGGAGGTGACGGGGCGCCTGCTCTACGCGTCCAGCGAAGCTTGTGCAGACTTGTGGTACGAGGCGGGTTTTCCGACCACCGACGAATTTCTGTGGTATGCGGTGGGAGACCGGCGGGGTATTGTGATCAACGTCATGGAATTGGCGCGGGCACAGGCCGAGTGCCGGTCGGGGCTAGACGTCATGACGCCAAAAGAGGCCGCCGCGCGCTGGGGCGTGGTGGAAGAGCGACCAGGGATCAGTGACCTGATCGCGGCGCTAGCCGCAGACAGCGGCGTTACGACTTGGCAGGTGCCGGCTAATTTTCCCTATGCGCTGGCCAAAATTCTACTGGATAAGGGGCTCGTGTTGGCGAGCGAGCCGCGTTTTTGTCCATCTCGGGCAATCAAGACGGCACAAGAGATTGAGTGGTTGCGCGAGGGCGTGCAGCTAGCCGAGGCCGGCCTGCGGCGGGCTGAGCAGGTGCTGCGGGAGAGCGTCATTGACGCCGCTGGCATGGTCTGCTGGCAGGGCGCAGTGCTAACGGCGGAGCTGCTCCGCGGCGAGATCAACGCCGAAGTGGCGCGACATGGTGGCACGGCCTCTCACACCATCACGGCGCCAGGCACGCAGGGCGCCAGTCCTCACTGTGAGGGTAGCGGCCCGATTGCGGCCAATGCGCCGATCGTGCTGGACATCTTTCCCCGCTGTGACCGCACCGGCTACTATGGAGACCTGACGCGGACATTGGTTAAGGGGCAGGCGCCGGATTGCGTCCGTCGCGTTTTCGCCAGCGTGCAACGGGCCCAGCGCGAGGCGCTGGCGATGTTGGCGCCTGGCGTTATTGCCAGAGCCGTGCATGAGCGCGTTGAGGCTATTTTTGCCGAAGACGGCTACGAGACTGTGTTTGAACCCGGGCCGGCCCGGGGTTTTTTTCACAGCACGGGGCATGGCCTCGGCTTGGATGTACACGAGTTTCCCGGCTTGAACCTGCGTAATGACGAGCCGCTGGTGGCGGGCAATGTGGTGACCATTGAGCCGGGGCTTTACTACCCCGAATGGGGCGGTATCCGCATCGAAGACGTCGCGGTCATCACCAGCGCTGGCGCGGAAAACCTGACAACCGCGCCCGTGTATCTGGAAATTCCCTAGCAACGCAGGCGGGGGGGAGGGGTGACGGGCGCTTATATCCACAGACGGCGCAGAGCTCGCTGATTGTTTTATCGCGGACGGATCGGACGGATCGGACGGATCGGACGGATCCGATTGCTGATCAGTCTGATCGGTCTGATCTTCTGTCTTTTGTCGCGGACGGATCGGACTGATCCGATTACTGATCGGTCTGATCTTCTGTCTTTTGTCGCGGACGGATCGGACGGATCGGACGGATCGGACGGATCCGATTACTGATCAGTCTGATCCGTCCGATGATCCGCCCGATGTGCCCGATCAAGCAGCCGGATCCGCCCGATGTGCCCGATCAAGCAGCCGAATTTGCCGGATTGCTCAGACACGGCCTTTATAATGGCACTTGGGGCATTCTTCGGGTATATTAGGAACTTTTGCCCAGTGCCGATACCGGTGATGTCTTGGGAAATATTCTGCTTTAGGAAATGAGCAATTTCTATGGACAGTAAAGAGATAGCGTTGTTATTTGCCGATGCCGCCGCGGAGAAGATCGCGGCCGGGGTTGCGGCGGTGCAGGTCGATGGCGAGGCTGCGAAGAGTGCGTTGCGCGCTAGCCTGGCGCATTTTGCTCTCGCGCCTGACGACTTGTCGGCAGCGGATGGTCTGGCGAGCTTGCGGGTGACTTTGCTGTGGTTGGCGCATTGGCGTGACGAGCAGTCCTTTGGCGATTTATTACGGCTGATACGCCAGCCGCGGTTTGCGGAGTTATTGCCCGAGAAGGACTGGCTGGCGCTGGACTTGCATCGTATTTTCGGTTCCTTGGCGGCGGCTGATGACCTGCCGGCATTGGGTGACTTGGTATTGGACAGCAATTTACAGCTGGTTCTGCGTGAGCAGGCCCTGCTGGCGATTCATTTTCTGTGGCTTGAGGGCCGGGTGAGTGAGCGCGAGGCGGTTGAGCAGTACCGCGTTCTGTTGGATCAGGGCTTGGATGCCAAGGACAACTGGCAGCTCTGGATGGCGCTGGTAGTCAACGCGGCGGTGGTTGGCGGCATCAAGCTGAAGCCCCAGGTGATGAGCGTGCTGGACAGTGGTCGTCTTGGCGACCAGACCTCGTTTGTGCGCAAGGTGGTCAACGGCCTCTTCGGGGCAGGCAGTCACCATTTTCGCGACATGCTGCGTAAGGAGCACAAGGGGCTTTACGAAGATATGCCAGCGGAAGTGGCGGCGATGCTCAAACCGGCGGGGGATGAGCAGGACGTCAGCATGCCTGAGCGCGGCAAGCCGGTGGTGCGGGAAGCGCCAAAGGTCGGCCGCAATGATCCCTGTCCTTGTGGCAGCGGCAAAAAATACAAGAAGTGCTGCGGGACCGGTAACTGAACGTCGGACGCCGCGTGCCTGCCGCCTGGCGGGTGGAGCACTTGTAGGAACTATATTCACCCCTCACATAGAACGAAAGGAACAAGACATGGCTGATTCTTATCTGCAGGAGATGTTCGCCGAGCGCATTGGCGGCAAGCAGTTTGGCAAGGACACGACGATCTACAAGTTTGAGAAGATCAAGCGCGCGAAGGCCGCCGCCCGCCAGGCTCGTCCTGGCGTCGAGCTCATCGACATGGGCGTCGGCGAGCCCGATGACAAGGCCTTTCCCGAAGTTGTTTCCGCGCTGGCGGAAGAGGCCAATAAGATTGAGAACCGTTTTTATGCGGACAATGGCTGCATGGAATTTCGGCAGGCGGTCGTTGCTTATATGCGCGAGCTGTACGGCGTCGAGCTTGACGCCGAGACCGAGGTGGTGCACAGCATCGGCAGCAAGTCGGCGCTGAGCCTCTTGCCGACCTGCTTCATCAATCC
>JAQWBY010000177.1 GCA_028706165.1 Lentisphaeria bacterium
ACGCATAACGCCCCAGCCAGCGATAATCAAACAGCGCGCAGCCCAGATAAATCACCGTCCCGGCGCCAATCCACAACAGCTGCCGCTGCCACATCTCAGACATCACCCCGCCCACTTCCAGGCCAGCACCACGGATGAACAACACGCCAATGCCCAGCAAAACGACGTGCAGCAGCAGAGACATTATGTCCATGCGCCGAAAAAGTAGCAGATTGTGTTTGAGATCGTCACTTGTCATGCAAATGCTTCGTAATCGGTCACCCATTGCTAATTGAGCCATAGAGCTTCTGGCTGAGTCAAACGTGCCCGTTTCCCTGGCCGCGAAGCGGCAGAAGCGCTGAAAGCGCGAAACAGTCCAGCCCACGGCAAGCACGCTGAAAGCGTGCGCCGCCCTGGGTACAACGGCGACCCTGTCCGTGTTCCTCGGCCCCTTTGGCCCCAGTCGGCGAAGCTGACTGGGGCCAAAGGGGCAATGGAACTCACTTGCTTACCTGGGGCTGACATCAACGGCATGCCTGGCATCCATTATCAATCACTGACCGCTTACAATGCTTCAAGGCCATTGGCCCAGGCCGGTCGTCAGAAGGCAAAACGCGGTTATATTGCTGTGTCGGTCGAAACAATAACTATAATGGCGCCAGCAGTTCTTGCGAATAAACAGCCGGCGCCCCCGGCAAGGGCAGCCTCCTCTCGCCGTTCCACGTGGCAACTCGAGCGACAAGCGCGCAGAACTGCCCTTGTCTTGTTCGTGCGTAATATGTCGTGTCTTTCCCAGGCACCTTTTCCGGCGGTGCCCCTGCCCCCGGCATTTTTTTACCATCGCCCAATCCATTGTATTTCACAGGAGTATCACCATGCCACTCGACATCATGCTCTTGCGTCTGGCCACCGCCGCTCTGCTCGGCAGCATCATCGGCTATGAACGGGACATCCACGGCCGCGCCGCCGGCCTGCGCACCCACATGCTCGTCAGCATCGGCGCCACCCTCTTCACCATCGTCTCCATGGAATTTTCCATGGGCGTTGACGGCTTGACCACCCACGGCGACCCCGGCCGCATCGCCGCGCAAATCGTCACCGGCATCGGTTTTCTCGGCGCCGGCACCATCCTCAAATCCGGCGTCAGCATCAAAGGCCTGACCACGGCGGCATGCCTGTGGCTGGTCGCGGCTATCGGCATGGCCTGCGGCAGCGGCAATCTCACGCTGGCCATCGTCGTTACCCTCTCAGCCGTCATTCTCCTCATCGCCGCCAAGCAGCTGGAATTGCACATCCCCCGCACCTGCCAGCTAAAACTCATGGTCGTCACCGCGACTTTCGACGAAATGACCGTCATTCGCGACCACCTCGCCGCCCAGAAAAATATCATCATCAAGGAACTGAATTTCTCGTTCCATAAAGAGAACCAGAAGCTTAGCCGGTCAGGGCAGCTCAAGACACTCTTCATCCTCGAAAGCTTCACCCGCAAAAGCCAGACGGCCTTTGCCGCCGATATCTTCGGGTCTCTGCGCAAAATCGACCCCCTACCCATACATATCTCGCTGGTGAATAACCACTGATCAGGCCGCGACGCGGACGCGCCCAAGGCGACCCGCTCAGGGACAGTATGGACTTTATGGACTCAATGGACAACATGCGCCTACTCTGGTTAGCCGTCAACGCCTCCTTCGCCCATTCGTCGCTGGCCCTGCCTTTGGCGCATCTTGCCGCCAAGGACTGCCCGGGCTGGTCCTGGCACGCCATCGATGCGCGTGCCACGGATGACGCCGGCGAGCTCGCCGTTCGCGTCAACGCCACCGCACCCGATCTGCTCTGCGCCACGCTGTACCTCTTCAATCGCCAGCTCGTCCTCGATGTCATCCAGCGGGTCAAGGCCCTGCAACCGCAGTGCCGGATCGCCGTCGGCGGCCCCGAATGCTCCGGCCAAGGCGCGGCCGAACTCATCGCGCGCTACCCAGAGATTGATTTCGCTCTTGACGGCGAGGCCGAGGCCGCCCTGCCCCGCATGCTCGACCAACTCCATGCCGGCGCCAGCGACTTCCATGGCATCGCCGGCCTGGTCTGGCGAACAGCCGCGGGCCAAGCCATCGCCAACGGCGGCAAAGCGCTCTACGACGACTGGAGCACGGCGCCCGCGCCAATAACCAGCCCCTTTTTCGACAGCAGCAAGGCCTTCGTGCAGGTCGAAACCGCCCGCGGCTGCCTGCAGGGCTGCAGCTACTGCACCAGCTGTCACAGCGCCATGCGTTACAAGAACCTCGACGCCGTCCACGACGAACTCACACAGCTCCACGAACGCGGCGTCCGCGATGTCCGACTCCTCGACCGCACCTTCAATACCCCGCCAGCCCGCTGCGTCCACCTGCTCCGGCTGTTCCGCGAGCACTTCACCGACATGCGTTTTCATCTCGAAATCCACCCACAGTTGCTCGGGCCGACCATCCGCGATGAATTGCAGCTGGCTAGCCCCGGCCAACTTCACGTCGAAGCCGGCATCCAGACGCTCAAACCGGCCGCCTTGCGCGCCGTCGGCCGCCTGGACCAGCCAGAACGCGCCCTGGACGGCTTGGCCTTCCTCTGCAGCTGCCCGGGTTTTGACACCCACGCCGATCTTCTCGCCGGCCTGCCAGAACAGGGCTACGACGATGTCCTCCAAGATGTTGCGCAGCTGGTGGCCATCGGCCCGACGGAAATCCAGCTGGAAACCCTCAAGATGCTCCACGGTACGCCCATGCGTGAACAAGCCACCACCGCCGGCCTGCACTTCAGCCCCAAAACGCCTTACGACGTCATTGCCACCAACACAATGAGCGCCAATGACCTGTTCCGCTGCCGCAAGTTGTCCCGACTGCTCGATATCACCTACAACCACCCCGCCCTGCAAGACGCCTTCCGCGCCACCGCCAACACCCCCGGCGCTATCGCCGACATCCTGGCTTTCATGGAACGCCAGGGCCTCAGTCTCGGCCCCGCGCCCGATCTCAAAAAACGCTTCGCGTTGTTCCTGGCCTTCCTCCAGGATCAGCCCGCCGGCCTGCCCCGCCAGCGCGCCCTGGACGCCCTCGCCTACAACTGGCTGCTCTGGGCCTTCCCGCCCGGCGACGGCCCCGCCAAAAACGCCCGCCCGGAAAACGAATTGCCCCCAGACGCCCAGTGCGTCCACGGCGATCCGTCCTGCCGATCACAACCCGGCCGGCGCCTGTGGCGGCTCACCGCCAGCGCCAATACCTATTGGTTCCTTTACGACCGCGCTATCGCCCCAAACCGCGCCGCCGCAGTCTTCGTAGCCCCATCGTCCCCTCTCGCCGCGCGGTAACCACAATCCGGCGCAAGAAAAAATCGCCATACGCGCCAATTATCGGGTTTTTGACTACCCCGGCATCCCCTACTGCCGAAAAAGACGTTTTTTCTTAAAAACACCGTCTTTTGCGCCTATCGGCAATTTTAGCCAAAAAATTCTTTGTCATTTTGGGTCTGCCGTCTCGAAAAACGCCAATTTTCAGGTATATTTTCATGTTTCACTCCCGGCCGGCACGTCTGACGTGCTCTTTCCGGCATCGGAGTGCTGGTGCAAACGGCATGATTTCCATGTAGTTATGGACTGACGCGTTACTGATCAGAGTAGTGAAGGAGTACCCATGGCCAACGAAGACAGCCCCGGCATTGTTCCTGATTCGGCAGCAGACGCCGTCCCCAGCCCCGCAGCCGAAGGAAATATCAGCCAGCCGTCGCCCACCAGCGATGGCATCCAGGAGATTGACACCTCGACCTACAACGCCGATCAGATCACCGTCTTGGAGGGTTTGGAAGCCGTCCGCCTTCGCCCCAGCATGTACATCGGCGACACCGGCGAACGCGGCTTGCATCACTTGGTCTATGAAGTCGTCGACAATAGTATTGACGAAGCCCTGATGGGCTACTGCAAAAACATCGAAGTTATTATCAACTTCGACAACAGTATCTCAGTAGCCGACGACGGCCGCGGCATCCCGGTGGACATGCACCCGATCGAAGGCAAACCCGCCTGCGAAGTGGCCCTGACCGTGCTCCACGCCGGCGGTAAATTCAACCACAACGCCTACAAAGTCTCCGGCGGCCTGCACGGCGTCGGCGTGTCCTGCGTCAACGCACTGTCGGCATGGCTGGCCCTGCGCATTGAGCGCGACGGCAACGAATACCAGATCAAGTTCGAACGCGGTGATACCGTCAACCCCCTCACAGTCGTCCGCCCGAGCACCCGCCGCGGCACCACCGTGACCTTCAAGCCCGACCACGAGATCTTCTCGGTCCTCGAATACAAGTGGGATATCCTCGCCAATCGCTTGCGCGAACTGGCATTCCTCAACGCCGGCCTGCGCATCGTCCTCAAAGACATGCGCGGCGAAACGCCCCGGGAAGAAAGTTTCCACTTCATGGGCGGCCTCAAGGAATTTGTCCAGCACCTCAATCAAGGCAAATCGCCCCTGCATGAGATCATCTACTTCCAGACCAGCCGCGACAATGTCGAGGCCGAGATTTCCATGCAGTACAACGACGGCTACACCGAGAATATCTACAGCTATACCAACAACATCAATACTATCGAAGGCGGCACGCACCTCACCGGCTTCCAGGGCGCCCTCACCCGCTGCATCAACAACTACATCAAGGCCACGCCGAACCTCAAAAATGAAACCGCAGTGTCAGGCAACGACGTCCGTGAAGGCCTGACCGCCGTCATCAGCGTCAAGGTCCCCGACCCGCAGTTCGAGGGCCAGACCAAAACCAAACTCGGCAACGGCGAAGTCCGCGGCATCGTCGACTCCATCGTGTACGACACCCTCACGACCTATTTCGAAGAACACCCGCAAGACGCCCGCCAGGTCATCGAAAAAGCCCTGCTGGCCAACCGCGCCCGCGAAGCCGCCCGCAAAGCACGCGAACTCACCCGCCGCAAAACCGCCCTCGACGGCTCTGCACTGCCGGGTAAACTCGCCGACTGCTCGGAAAAAGACCCCGCACTCTCCGAACTCTACATCGTCGAGGGCGACTCCGCCGGCGGCTCCGCCAAACAAGGCCGCAACAGCAAAAACCAAGCTATCCTGCCCATCCGCGGCAAACTCCTCAATGTCGAAAAGGCCCGCCTGGACAAACTGCTTAACAACAACGAGATCCGTTCGCTGATCACCGCCATCGGCTGTGGCGTCGAAAGCGAATTCGACGTCAGCAAAGCCCGCTATCACCGGGTCGTGATCATGACCGATGCCGACGTCGACGGCTCGCACATCCGCACCCTCCTGCTGACCTTCTTCTTCCGCCAGATGAAGCCCCTCATCGAAGCCGGCTACGTGTACATTGCCAAGCCACCGCTGTTCAAAGTCACCCGCCGCAAACACGAGCAGTACGTCGAAAGCGAAGACCAGCTTGACGGCATCCTCCTCGGCCTGGGCATGCAGGACATCAGCCTTCGCCGCCAAAACGGCGATGTCCTCACCGGCGATGTCGCCAGCGACATCGTCCAGATCGTGCGCGAATTCATCCGCTTGAGCAACAACCTCCTGCGCTACGGCATCGACACCAACGTCTACATGCAGCAGGCTCTCGAGCTCGGCGCTTTCCCCGTCGCCATGGTCACCATCCGCGAAAATAACGGCGCCATATCCATCTTCTATGCCCGAGACGAGGAACACGCCCGCACGATCATCGCCGATGCCCAGGAACGGCTCATGCCCGCCACCGCTCCCGAAGCCATGCCCGCCACCGCTCCCGAAGCCACGCCCGCCACCGCTCCCGAAGCCACGCCCGCCATGGACGCCACGCCCGCCGCCGACAACAACGCCGAGGGGCAGGACGCGACCAGCGCCGACGAGGACGCCAACCAGCTCGACACTGACATCGTCAATATCATTGAGGCCAAGTTCCTGCGCGAACTCGGCGAGCGCCTCCAGCGCCACGGCTTTACCGCCAACGACGTCTTCATGACCGGCGACACCCCCGTGGTCGAGATGCTCCAAGGCGACAATGCCACGCCCATGGCCTCTCTCGCGGAACTCTACACCCGCATCACGGACATCGGCCGCCAGGGCATCTACATTCAGCGTTACAAGGGTCTGGGTGAAATGAATCCCGACCAGCTGTGGGAAACGACTATGGACCCCGACCGCCGCAAAATGCTCAAAGTGACCATGGATGATGCCGTGGAAGCCGAACGCATGTTCTCCCTCCTCATGGGCGAACTGGTCGAACCGCGGCGCGAATACATCGAGATGCACGCCGAAAGCGTCAAGGATCTCGATATCTGACGCCGCCAAGCACCATACCGCCAGCAACAGCCCAGCATTTTGCAGCCCAGCAGCATAATAAGGTGTACAGACCATGAGTGACGATATGACCAACCCGCCGGTCCCCCCCGTCGAAGTAACCGTGACCAGCGACAGCATCCAGAAAAACGACATCCCCTTCGCCATTGAAGACATCATGCACAACGCGTACCTACAGTACTCGTTGAGCGTCAACGTCGGCCGAGCCATCCCCGATGTCCGCGACGGCATGAAGGTCGGCAACCGCCGTATCCTCTACGCCATGCGCCAGCTCGGCTTCACCAAAAGCCACCCCTACACCAAGTGCGCCAAGGTCGTCGGTGAAGTCATCGGTAACTACCACCCCCATGGCGACCAGGCCGTGTACGACACCCTCGTGCGCATGGCCCAGGACTTCTCCATGCGCTACCCGCTCGTTGACGGCCAGGGCAATTTTGGCTCCATCGACGGCGACTCCGCCGCTGCCTACCGATACACCGAATGCCGCATGGAACGTCTCACCGAAGAACTCCTCGCCGACCTCGAAAAAGAGACGGTCGATATGCGCCTGACCTTCGATGAAAAGAATTTCGAGCCGTCCGTGCTCCCCGCACGCTTTCCCAACCTGCTGGTCAATGGCGCCACCGGCATCGGCGTCGGCATGGCTACGAGCATTCCCCCGCATAACCTCGGCGAAGTGATCGACGCCACCGTCGCCATCATCGACCAGCCCGGCATCAGCATCGCCGAACTCATGCACTACCTGCCCGGGCCGGACTTCCCTACCGGCGGCATCATTCAGGGCATCCGCTCCATCGTCTCGCTCTACCAGACCGGCCGCGGCTCCGTGCGCCTCCGCGGCAAAGCCACCATCGAAGAGAAAAACGGCAAAGAGCAGATCATCATCACCGAGATTCCCTATGCGCTCAACAAAGAGAACCTTGTGCTCAAGATCGCCGACCTGGTCAATGAAAAACGCATCACCGGCATCAGCGGCCTCGAGGACCTCTCCAGCTCCCGCGTCGGTATCCGCATCATCATCGACGTCAAGAAGGGCGCCATTGCCTCAGTCGTGCTCAATCAGCTCTACAGCATGACGCCGCTGGAAAGCGTCATGGGCGGGCAATTCCTGGTGGTAGACCGCAATCGCCCCCGCACCCTCAACCTCAAGCAGGTTCTCGAAGCCTACATCGACCACCGCGAAGACGTCATTATCCGCCGCACCCGTTTCGAACTCAAAAAGGCCGAAGACCGCGACCACATCGTCCAAGGGCTGCTTATCGCCCAGGCCAATATCGACGACGTCGTCCGCATCATCCGCGAATCCGCCAACCGCGACGAAGCCGCCAAGACCCTCATGCAGCGCTTCGATCTCAGCGAACGGCAGGTCAAGGCCATCCTCGAAATGCGCCTCTACCAACTGACTAACCTTGCCGTCGATGAACTGCGCAACGAACACGACGAACTCACCCGCCGTATCGACTACCTCAAGAGCCTCCTCGCCAGCCGCAAGAAAATCATGGACGTGGTCCGCGAAGAACTCATCGAAGTGCGTACCCGCTACGCCGACGCCCGCCGTACTCTCATCGTACCGGCCGAACGCGAAATCGACATGGAAGACCTCATCCCCCGCGGCATCTGCGTCATCCCGCTGTCCGCCACGGGCTACATCAAACGCGTACCGGCCGATACCTACGAGGCCCAAAACCGCGGCGGCAAAGGCGTGCGCGGCATGCGCACCAAAGAGGAAGACTACGTCGAAAAACTCCTCACCTGCTGCACGCATGACATCATTCTCTTCTTCACCA
>JAQWBY010000178.1 GCA_028706165.1 Lentisphaeria bacterium
GAAACCGGCAGCGGCAAGGAGCTTCTAGCCAGGACCATACACGCCAACGGCCCGCGGCGCGACGGGCCCTTTGTGGCAATCAACTGTGGCGCATTTCCGGAAACGTTGTTGGAGTCGGAGCTGTTCGGCTACAAGAAAGGCGCGTTTACGGGTGCCGACCGTGACAAGCCCGGGCGCTTCGCTCTCGCCGAGGGCGGCACGCTACTGCTGGACGAGATCGGCGAGATATCGCCGGCCATGCAGGTGCGGCTGTTGCGGGTGTTGCAGGAACGCAGCTATGAGCCGCTGGGGGCGGTCAAGAGCGTGTGCAGCAATGCCCGGATCATCGCTGCGACGCACCGGCGGCTGGAAGATCTGGTGGCATCGGGCGCTTTCCGGCAGGACTTGTTCTACCGCATCAATGTCGTCCAGTTGGCGCTGCCGCCGTTGCGTGAGCGGCGGGAGGACATACCGTTTTTGGTCGAGCAGTTCATCCGCCGTTTCAACCTGGTGATGAAACGGCAGGTCGCCGGCGTCAGCCGCAGCGCCCTGCGCATGCTGAGCGATTGTCCCTGGCCGGGGAATATCCGCCAGCTGGAAAACTGCATCGAGCGCTCCATGGTCTTCTGCCGCGGCAATATGATCGAGGTCGACGACCTGCCGGATGAGGTCCGCACCAGTGGCGATGCCGTTGGGGCGTTGGCGCAGCCGGCGGCGTCCATGCAAGAAGCCGTGAGTCTTTCCGAGCGCCAGGCGATACAGGCCGCTTTGGCGCAGTGCGGCGGCAACCGCCGACTGGCAGCTGAAAAACTGGGACTGCATCCCACGACCTTCTACCGCAAACTCAAACGCCTGGGATTGCGCGTCGACCTGCCCGATGGCAGGCATAAGCGGGACTAGCCCAAAAGCGTGGCCGGCGGTAATGAGAGGGAGGACATTGTGCGTAAGATGTTCGTCTTACCCAGAGCTGGTATGTTTCGCGCTTTTGCCGCTTCGCGGCGAAAAATGCAGGGTGAACCTGTTTCGCGGACGGATCGGACGGACCGGACGGATCGGCTTAGGGCGGACACATAGGTCCGCCCCTACGCGGCTGGCTCGGCCTGTTAGATAAAAAAATACCGTACTTGGGCATTGTACTATTGCAGAGGATGGTTTGAGAAAATATAGTACAGGCTTTTCTTGGGTTTTTGATGGTATCAGACGACATGGTCGCCCGTGCCGTTGTGACCGCAGAGTCGACTAGCTACTAAGGAGTGTTCCAGATGCAGGAAAAAACCGTGTACAATTTCAATGCCGGTCCGGCGACCTTGCCGAAGGCAGTGATGCTGAAGGCTCAGGAAGAGTTTGTGAACTACCGTGGCTGTGGTTACGGCATTGTCGAGGAGAGTCATCGGGCGGCGCCGTTTGAGGAAGTAATTCAGGCTGCAGAGGCGAACATTCGCAAGCTGATGGGCATCAGTGCTGATTACGACGTGTTGTTTTTGCAGGGCGGTGCGAGCCTGCAGTTTGCGATGGTGCCGATGAACCTGATGGTTCCGGGCAAGAAGATTGCGTTTTGCGACACCGGCGAATGGTCGCACAAGGCCATGAAAGAAGCGAAGATTCTTGGCGCAGGCATCAACATGGTCTATGACGGCGCCAAGGATAATTTTTCCTGTATCGGCGATGTGAGCAGCTGGCAGTTTGACCAGAACGACGCCTACGCTCATATTTGCAGCAACAACACGATATACGGCACGGCCTACAATCAATATCCTGAAACGGGCGCGTTGCCGTTGATTGCGGACATGTCCAGCGACATCATGTCGAAGGTTGTTGACGTGAACCGTTTTGCGCTGATTTTTGCCGGTGCGCAGAAGAACATGGGCCCCTCTGGCGTGACGCTGGTGATCATCCGCAAGGGCCTGGCCGAGCGTTGTCCGGAGACGATACCGACGATGTTGCGTTACAGCACGCACATCAAGGCTCAGTCGCTGTTCAACACGCCGTCGACCTTCTCGATTTATATGGTTCGGCTGGTAACGGACTGGATGCTTGAGCAGGGCGGCGTCCCGGCGATCCAGATGCTCAATGAGGCCAAGGCTGGGAAGCTCTACGCGGCGATTGACGAGTCCGGCTTCTTCCGCGGCACCTGTGCCGAAGCCGATCGTTCGTTGATGAACGTGTGCTTCCGCATCGGCGAAGGCAACGAAGAACTGGAGAAGAAATTTGTGTCCGAGTCCAAGGCCGCAGGCCTGATTGGCTTGAAGGGCCATCGGGCGGTTGGTGGTCTGCGCGCCAGCATCTACAACGCCATGCCGATGGCGGGCATTGATGCTTTGGTGGCGTTCATGAAGGCATTCGCCGCCAAAAACGGTTGAGGGTAGAGAGATTCAGCAGGGGGTAGCCGTGCCCCTGTTTTGAGTACGATAAGGAAGGATCGGGCGCTGCTCGGTCCTTCCTTTTGTATTCCCGCACGAGGGGGTGATGATCTGCGCCGTCGCGTTTTTTTGCGCTGTTGTGCCGGGCTGTGGTCAGTCCGGGGGTATAGTACGCACTTGCCTTTTCGGCGTGGAATTAATTGTGTGTTTACAGAGATTGACATGCCCTTGTCGCCATGCTATGGCGACCGGGGCTGGGAGATTGAATGGATTTTCTTGAACAGACCGTAGTGGATTACCTTGGCAGCAACGAGATGTGCCTGGGAGTCGTGGTGAAGAGCGGCACGGACCGGGTGCAGGTCCGTGGTGCGACTCAGCAGCAGGAGAAGGTCAAAGTCGCGAACATCGTTGCCGAGCACGGCGTGGTTAATGGCAATGATGTGCTGAGCAAGCTGGCGACGGTGCAAAGCGCGATTCGCGACGCAATGGCCGACGTCGATCTTGAACTGCTTTGGGAGGACGTCCTGGCCAATGGCTGCGAGCCAGAGCTAGCCGCTTTGGCGGCGAATTATTTCGGCGAGGCCACCGCCGTGCAGATTTCCGCGCTGGCGCGAAAACTGCTTGAGGACGGAACGCTTTTTCAGCGCAAGCAGTTGCAATTCACGGCTCGGACGCGTGAAGAGATTGACGAGCTGGAACGCCTGCGCGCCATGCGGGCCGAACGCGCCGCCGCGAAGGAACGCACTCGCCAATGGCTGGACGGGGTGCTTGATCACCACGGCGAGGCGGCCGCGCCGGTGCCCGAGGAACAAGAAGGCTTCCTGCGCCTGGCGACGGACTACCTCCTCTGCGGTTTCAACTCCGACGCGGTCAATATCCTCAGCGCTGCCCGGGAGAAGATCAACGCCCGCGAAGTCGCCCTGCGACTGCTGCGCGTTACCGACCGCATGCCAGCAGGGGTGGACGAATTTCTGCTTGCCAACGGCATTCATGCCGGCTTTTCCAGCGCGGTGCTGGAACATGCCGATACCTTGGCACCCTACGATGGCAATGGCCACCGCGAAGACCTCAGCGCCCTTGAGCTATTCAGTATTGACGACGAAGAGACGCGCGAGATCGACGACGCGTTGTCCTGCAGCCGTGACGACGAGCAGAACTACCTCGTTGGCATCCATATTGCCGACCCTGCCTGCTTCGTCGGCAAGGACGACCCGCTGGACGCGGCGGCCGTCGAGCGGCCCTTGTCGTTGTACTTGCCGACGACGACGGTGATGATGTTTCCCGAGCGCGTTGGCTGCGATCTGGCCAGTCTGGTCGCCGGGGAGCTGCGGCCGGCATTGAGCTTCCAGGTCAAATTTTCGTCAGAGGGCTCGTTGCTTGACTGGCGTTTTGTGCCGGCGGCGGTACGGGTTCGGCATCGCTTGGACTACCACGGCGCCGACGAACGTCTGTCGTCGCTGGCGGATGCCGGCGACAGTGTAACCGCCGCCTTGCATGATCTGTTGTTTTTGGCTGGCAAGCTCCGTGCCGGGCGCGAGGCCGCTGGTGCGGTGCAGTTGAATGGCCCCGAGTTGAAGATACGGGTTCGCGGCAGCGTGGTCACGGTGACACCGGAGGATTCCGACAGCCCCAGCCACCAGCTGGTGAGTGAGTTCATGATTCTGGCCAATCACCTGGCGGCTAAATACGCCCTGCATCACGACCTGCCGGTGATCTACCGCACGCAGGACCAGCCGGCGTCGCCGGTAAGCTCAGTCAAGGAGTACGATCCCTATCTTTTTGAGCAACAGGTGAAGAAGATGAAGCGGACGCGGCTGTCGACGCACCCGCAGGCGCATTTCGGGCTCGGGCTGGACCTCTACACGCAGATCAGTTCGCCCTTGCGTCGTTATGCCGACCTGGTGATTCAGCGGCAGCTCTCGGCGCATTTTCTGGGTAAAGAACTGCCCTACAGCCATGAGGAGCTCTTCGGCGTGCTGGATAATGTCGACCGCACCGCCAGCCAGAATCGCTCGCTGGAGCGCGAGGCGAACAAGTACTGGCTGCTGGAGTACCTGCGGCGGGAGAAAGTCGGGATGGAAGTCGGGGCGACCATCGTTCGCGCCGAGGGCAGTCTGATTCTGGCGGAGATCGACGGTTTTGCTGAGCGCGGCGTGGTCATGACCCGTAGTCGCATGACACCTGGTGAGCACGTGCGGCTGCGCATCAGGGATGCCATCCCCAACGCCGGGCGTCTGGTCCTCGAGCCGCTTGTCGAGGGGTGAGGCCGAGACGAGGAACACCAGTGTGAGGCCATTGGGGCGTGCCTGGCCGAATGCCGACCTCAGGCGGCGCTGCGGGCTGGAAGCCCGCAGCAGCACGGGCGGGAGATGGACCTTGAGAGCGATCGGGGTAGGCAGCCGTTTGTCCAAGCTCAGAACTGGTGCAGGAAGCGCACGTCGTTATCGTAGAGCAGACGCAGGTCATTGATGGCGTAGCGGATCATGGCGATGCGTTCGATGCCCAAGCCGAAGGCGAAGCCGGTGGTGGTATCGGGGTCGTAGCCGACGTTTTCGAACACGGCGGGGTTGACCATGCCGGCACCGGCGATTTCGATCCAGCCGGAGCCTTTGCAGACGCGGCAGCCTTTGCCCCCGCAGACGATGCAGGACGCATCGCATTCCACGCTGGGTTCGGTGAAAGGGAAGAAATGGGGGCGGAAGCGCACCTTGGTGTGAGTGCCGAACATTTCGCGGGCGAAAGCTCCGAGGGTACCCTTGAGGTCGGCTAGCGATACGCATTCATCGACGTAGAGGCCCTCAATCTGATGGAAGCTCATGCCGTGGGTGGCGTCAGGCGTATCGCGGCGGTAACAACGGCCGGGGCAGATAATGCGTACCGGCGGTTTCTGTGCTTTCATCGCGCGTATTTGCACGGGGGACGTCTGCGTGCGCAGGATGAGCGCTTCGGGGTCTAGCCAGTGGTGTTGGTCAAGGTCGAAGTAGAACGTGTCGTCCGGTGTGCGCGACGGGTGGTCTTGCGGGGCATTGAGGGCGTCGAAGTTGTTCCAGACCGTTTCGATGTCCGGGCCGTCAGCGACAATGAAGCCCATGCGGCGGAAGATGGCGACGGCGCTGTCCATGACCAGATTGATCGGGTGTTTGTGGCCGATGGCGCGTTGGCGGCCGGGAAGGGTGACATCAAGGGCGTTGGCGGCCTCTTTGTCCTGCTTGAGCCTGGCACCGCAGTCGTCAAAGGCCTGCTGTATTTCCTGCTTGACGAGATTGACGGTTTTGCCGACAGCGGGTTTCTGGTCCTGGGGAACCTTTCCCAGCTGGGCCATCAATGCCGGCATGAGGCCTTTACGGCCGAGAAAGCGCACGCGGCATTCTTCGAGCGCATTCATGTCACTAACTGCTGCCAGCGCGGTTTTGACCTGCGCGAGGGCATCCTGAAGCTCTTTTTCCAAATCCGTCATACAAGCACCTTGAAAGATAGAATAACGTCGGGGGGATGGAGGGAAAATGAAAATATAAACCGGCTGGCGGTGACTACAATACTGCGGCGAAGATATCCGGGGCGGTAAAGGCCATGGCTGCGCGGGTCACGGGGTGACTGATGCGCAGAGTGGCGTGTTGCAGGGCGATGCCATCGGCGCTGAGCCAGCGTTCTGGCGAACCGTATTTGTGGTCGCCCACAATGGGACAACCGGCCTGCGCCAGCTGGGCGCGGATTTGGTGATAACGGCCGCTGCCCAGGACGATGCGCAAAAGGCTGCGGCCTGCGCTCCGGCGCAGGACCGTGTAGGTCAGGATGGCGGCTTTGGCGCCGGGAGTGCCGGCGGGGACGACGTCGGCGCGATGGTCGCCGTGCAGCAGCCAGTCGTTGAGGGCGCCGTCCTTACCGGGCAGGGCGCCCGTGACCAGGGCGAGGTAGATTTTCTCGCAGTCGCCTCGGCGCATGGCTTCATTGAGGCGGCTCAGGGCCTTGCTGGTGCGGGCGAAGAGGACGACGCCAGCGACCGGCCGGTCAATGCGGTGTACGGCCTCTAGGAACACCGCGCCGGGCTTGTGGTACTCGGCTTTGACCCAGGCTTTGGCGCGGTCTTCGAGGTTGTCTTCGCTGGTTCCCGACGGCTGGGTGAGCAGACCCGCCGGCTTGTTGAGGGCCAGCAGGTGATTGTCCACATACAGCACATCAATGGCTGGCATGATCAGATATCTTCGACGAAGGTCTTGTGGAGGGCGCGGATGGCCGCCTCGTAATCGGAGCGGGAAACGATGAATTGCATGTTAACCTGTCGGGTTGACTGGGCCAGGGCGAGGACGTTGATGGCGGCCTGGTGCAGGGCACTGGCGGCTTTGGAGAGGAAGCCGGGGATGCTCATGTTGCTGCCGATGACCGATACGATGGCCACGGAGTTGCGGCTGACGGTGGCGTTGGGCATGCGCTGGTGGATGAGGTCAATACACTCTTCCAAGCGGCGGTTTTTCTGGGGAACGAAATGGGTGATGGTATTGGCGTTGGTGGTCTTGGTGATGTAGCTGATGCCGGTATCGACCAGGCTCTGCATGAGATAGTAGTCGTAACCGACATGGCCAACCATTTCGGGGTCCATGACTTCGATGGCTTCGAGGTCGTTGCGCCCGCAGATCATCTCGACGCGCGGCTCCGGTGAGACGTAGTCGCAGCTGATGATGGTGCCGGGATGGTCGGGCTCGAAAGCGTTTTTGACGCGGATGGGAATGCCGCAGAGCTCCATTTCCTTGGAGGCCTTGGAGTGGATGGCTTCCATGTCGAGATCGGAGAGCTGGTCGGCGATATCGAAGTTGGTATGGCCGATGACCTTAACCTTGTCGGCGCCGATGATGGCGGGGTCGCCGGTGCTCAGGTGGTATTCCTTGTGGATAATGCCTTCACGGGCCTCGGTGATGACGGCGATTTTGCTGAAGGAAATTTCGCTGTAGCCGCGGTCGAAGCGGGTCATGATGCCTTCGTCATATTTGACATAGCCGGTAATAATGGGCATGACCTTGCTGAAATCAATGTCGGCGAAGGCCTGGGTGACGACCTCGTCGAATGACAGCAACTCGTCTTTTTTCCAGCCGGTGAGGTCAATAAGCTGGGCGTTGATGCCGTGGCGCTGGAGGATGAGCGTGGAGTTGAAGGCGCTGTGCGCCTCGCCGACGGCGCTGAGCATTTCGCGGGTTGGTGGTAAGTAGGTCTTGATGTTGAAGTGGCCGTAGGTGCGCAAGCGCACCAGGTCGTGCAGGCAGTCGCGGATGCCGTCCATGCGCTCATTGACAAAGTTGTCGGCTTCGCGCTGGTCGAGGCCAATCGTCTCAAAGGAGTGATTGAATTCGAGCATTTTAGCGCGGGCCTGTTCCAGACTGGCGATCCACGTGTCGTCGCCGGCGGCGAATTTGCCGTAGACGCCTGGCGCGCCGCTTTTTTTGTTTTCCAGCAGGAGGTTGGTGATGCCGCCGTAGGCAGAGACGACGAAGAGACGGTTGTAAAGATCGGCGCCTTTGCGGTTGCCGATGATGACATTGCGGAGCACTTCGCCAAAACGGCTCATGGACGTGCCGCCGATTTTTTCTACCGTGTGTTGTCTGGGCATGCGATTATTTCCTGCTTGCTGGGGCTGATGACAAGTGGCCTGGAAAGCGGCGGGGCGGGGGAAAACACGAGAAAAATAATGTAAAATCCAATACCCCGATTGCAAGCACGGCTGCGGCGGCAATCGGGGTAGAGGTAAGCGGTC
>JAQWBY010000179.1 GCA_028706165.1 Lentisphaeria bacterium
GTCCATCTCCAATACCGGCCGCGGCACTCCCCGCCCACCCGACAACAAACACCAGGACGCAAGCACGCGCAACCATACCACATCCCAGGCAGAATAACGCTCGCATTGCCACCGGCATTATCGCGTGCAGCAACTGACCTGTTCTATGCGTTGAAAACGGGATTGAGCAGATAAAACTCAGAGCGTGTCTAGCTCTCGTCAAAAATCTTAAAATAAAACGCTTCTTCTTCTTGAAACGCATCGGCAAGTGGTGTAGAATTGAGCTTAGCGCAAATATTGCGTTGATTATCGCGCAATACATTCAAAAACTTTACATCTGGTGAAGTCCCATGTCAACAGAAGAGATCAGCATCAGCATGCTTGCCCGTGATTTACGGACCACTGCGAGTACGATTTCGCGAGCATTGAATGGCCGTCCTGGTGTCAGTCCGAAGAAAGCGGCCGTGATCCGAGAGTATGCGGACCGTTTAGGCTACCGTCCGACCCCGTATTACAACAAGCGTTCAAATTGCCTCGCGATGCTGTTTCCAGACGCCGCAGTTGATTCTCGTGACGAGCAATTCCAGCGCCGTTTGATCTATGCGGCAGAGCGATATGTATCTCAGATCGACAAGTTCTTGTTTGTCAATTTTGTTTCGACGAGCAGCCCCCAGCTGCCCCAATTATTGCAAACGCGGCGCGTTGACGGCGTACTTCTGGCTCACTATCCCCAGCGCAGCCTGGTGGAACTGATTCGTGAGCAGGGGCTGCCTGTTGTTGCCCTTGAGGACGAAACCCTGCGTCTCCCCTGCGATTGCGTCATCGCCAACCCGCGTAAAGGGACTGTTGAGCTCCTCAGCCGGCTATTGGCAACGGGGCACAGACGTTTTGCTATGGTCATCACCGACCGGAAATTCCCAACCGTCGACCGCCGTTTCAAGGTTATTGACATGGATTTGGCCGATCACGGCTTAACCCCGCCCCCGGAATACATCCTGAGCAATGTCGGCAATACGCTTGCCGATGGCGCGCGTACCGCCCGTCAGCTGCTGTCACTGGCACAGCTTCCCGACGCAGTCATTTACACCAATGATCAGATTGCCTTGGGGGCCATGCTGGAATTCACCCGAGCTGGCATTGCCATTCCAGACCAGATCAGCGTAGCGTCCTTCGACAATTCCGAACTCTGCGACATGGCTTTGCCGCCACTGACCAGCGTGGAATTGCACACCAATGATGTGGTGAAAACCGGAATTGACCATCTTGTAAAGCTGATTGACAATACACCGTTGACGACCGACAACTTCACGCAGATTGAGATTGATTCGTCTTTGCTGTGGCGCCAAAGTTGCCGCGACCACAGCAAATAATGACCCGTATTGCCGACCGTTTCCCAAAACAATAACTAACGGAGGACCTGAAATGCGATGCAAGTGGCTTCTGCTGTCGTGTGCGGCGATTGCGCTCTGTCGGGGCGATGTCGTGGAAATTGCTGGTGATGGTTTTACGCTGGTGGGCGGGGGCAACAAAATCCTGGTCATGGACGCCGCCGACAACAAGCCGGTCTTTGAATTTGGCGGCGTTAATTTCTCCTGGTCGCCCCAAAAGGCGGAGATTGCTGAAATCAGCCCGGCGGGTAAGCAGTCGTTACGCGCCGACTTCACGATCAGCAACGATCCGGACAAGCTCTGCACTGGCCATGCCGTCTTCACAGTAGCTGGGCAACGCGTTACCGCCAATTATGTGCTGACAGTACCTGACACTGTCAGCTATGGCGGCATGCTCGCCGGCCGGCGGGCACTTCGGGGCAGCATGCAGCCGCTCTATAAATCGGGTTGCTGGACCCGTCATGAACATGGCGGCGTACCCTACGAACGCCCCGGAGTAATTTTACGCCCCTTCGCCACTGACAACCTCAATGTCCTGGAAGTCGTCAAGAGCAATGTTAATTGGAATTACGACCGCTCGTCCCACTTGCGCTTCACGCTAGGAGACAAACCGGGCGAAATTCGCAGCACAGTCGAGTACGTCGTCGCCCCCGCCGACGTCGTCCCGCTCCTATCGGCGGCCGCGCTCAACGGCGAAACCATCGGCCTGGCTTTTTACTCCGAACAACCCAATCACATCTGGACGAGCGGTGAGAAACCCTCGCTGCAACTCCATATCGGCAACAGCGGCAAGTCGCCCCTCAGCGACGTCCAGCTGACCATCACCGCACGTAATTTCGCCGGTGAGGTCGTCTATAGCAACAGCAGTAATTTGTCCTTGCCCCCTTTGGAACTGCGTCAACTCGCCCTGCCCCTGCCAGCCGTACCTCAGCAGGACATTATCTTCCTGGAAGCAACGGTGAAACTCGCGAATAAAGAATACTTCACCCGCAGCAATATTGCTTTCATCAATGACTATCACTTTGAAAACAATCCCGACAGCCTCTTCGGCATGGCGGCCGCATTCTACGATGTGCCGGATCGGGATACCATCTTCCATTTGATGCGACGAATCGGCGTGGCCTATATCCGCAAGGGCGACAACCACGAGTCATCCCGCTATGGCATCACCAGCTTCTATCATGACCATTATACCCCGGATAAATGGCGCAACCTCGACACCATCGGCCGGGAGGATATGCTCCGCAAAAAGCTGGACCACGTCATCAAAACCGGCGCCGCCGCCTGGGAATTCGGCAATGAAAACCGCATCCTGACTCATGAGGCCGCCAGCGAATATGTCGAATACCTGCGCATTATCCGCCGCCTCATTGACGAGTCTGGCGCCAAGGTCAAACTACTCAGCATCGGCTTCTCCAACGGTTTTGGCGGCATCAAATCGCTGCGACTGGTGCATACGGCTGGGGGCTGGCCTCTCCTGGACGGCATCGCTTATCATATCGGCCGCGGCAATATGACTCCGGATTACGCAGGCGGGGGCGATTGGACCTACCTGAGCAGCCTCAACGCCCTCAACGCCCTGCTGGATGAGTGCGGCCGCAAACCTATCTATCTAACCGAAGTCTACACCTGCACCAAGCCGAACAGCTGGTGGCATGACTCCCTGCGCCGCTCAGTGGAAAACATCGTTCTCAGCTACGCGCTAGCCAAGGCCAATCACGTTACCGTCGCCTTCCACTATCAACTGCACGACTCGGTCTGGTTCAACGTCGGCGGCACCTCAGAAACCGACGGCGAGTACTTCTACGGCATGCTCGACCGTTTCGGCAATCCCAAGCCACCCTTGCTGGCTTTCCAAGCCACCGCCAGACAACTCGATGGCGCAACCTTTGTCCGCAATATGACCTTCCCCGATCAACCAACCGTCAACGGCCTGCTCTTCCAGACGCGCAACGGACAGGACTTGGCGCTGCTGTGGGATCGCTCAGAAGGCTATTGGCAAAGCGAAAAGTCAGACGATTACGCCGCCAACGAACCCTGGATATCTCACTGGCAAAAAACAGTGCCGCTGAGCATTGACGCCACAGGGGACGTCACCCTGACCGACCCAATCGGCCAGCAACGCGCCATCGCGGCTAGCGGCGGCAAAATCACCCTGTCCCTTGATGGCACCCCTATTTGGGTGCGTGGCAAATTCGGC
This sequence comes from Lentisphaeria bacterium, assembly GCA_028706165.1. Classification (GTDB taxonomy): domain Bacteria; phylum Verrucomicrobiota; class Lentisphaeria; order Oligosphaerales; family Oligosphaeraceae; genus Oligosphaera. Next base: position 3,568 of record JAQWBY010000179.1, read on the forward strand.
AACTTAACCAAGCACCAATGAAGGAAAGGACCACACCATGAAAAAGATCCTCCAATTTACTCTCATTGAACTGCTGGTGGTGATTGCCATCATCGCCATCCTCGCCGCCATGCTCCTGCCAGCGCTGAGCAAGGCCCGCAACCAAGCGAACAAAATCAGCTGCCTCAACAACGTTAAACAGCTGGTGTTCGGCTCCCTGCTATACGTCGAAGACAGCAACGGCCAATTCATGAACAACTATGCCGATGGCAATACCTCCGCCGGCAAGTGGGGCAATAACTTCTGGATGTGGAAGCTGCGTGGGTCCTACGGCATTGCCGATGGCTGCTTCTCCTGCTCAAACCCCATCAACCCCGCTAAGATGGGTGGAACTCGGATCAAGGGCATCGGCCTGCCCAAGTCGGGACAGGAAATCGGCTGGCCAGAAGACGGCTCTGGCGTCAACTACACGTTCAATGCGCATCTCCTCCGGGAAAGCCACGGCTGGATTGGCGGCGGCACCAGTCTTGCCGCCGGTTTCATTGGCCGGATGGACATCCCCAGCCAAAGCATCATGATCTATGAGTACAGCGTACCAAACAGCGCCGATGGCATTTCCCAAATCAACAACGTCCTCAGCATGAAATCACCCCTCTATCCCCGGGACCACAATGGCGCCGGCATGAGTTTCGGCATGGTGGATGGCCACGCCACCAACCTGACCTTCGGTAATAACCCCGGCGGAATCACCCTGATGCCGATCGAAAGCGTCGTCAAACCGTACAGCCATGGCGACGCCTGGCTCTGCGGCCGCCTGTGGCGCCCGTATTAAGATAGCAGTCCCGAAAGTTTTCCAGCCCATGAAAAAACAAACGTGCACCACTCTTCTGATTGCCACGTTCGGCTTGGCTGCCATCGCCGCTGACACGTCCTGTCCAGCTAGCTACTCGCTGGAACTGGATGCCGACCTGCGCCCATCCCAACACTTCTTTCCACTCGGAATGCTTGGCGGCGGCCGTTTTGACGTGCTGCCCGAAATCGGCTTCAATTTGGCCGAAACCGGCCACTGCTGTTACGCCTTCAAAGCCGGCAAGCCCTGCGCCATCGACAGCTCGAAACTCGCCAGCAATGGCATGTACTTCCCAGCGATCTGGGCCGCCCACACCCTCTATCACGGCGGGGAGACGGCCCATTTCGGACCGGTCAAACGCCCCATGAACACCGATGGCAATGAACTCAAGGGAGCGCAAATCGACTACCACGAGCAAGCCATGCGCGATTATGTCAAGGCCTGCGCCGCCGCCAGCGTGGAACATGTCCTGGCAAACCCTAAAACCAAAGTCTGGGCATGGGGCATTGACAACGAATGGGAACCCCATCTGAATTACTCACCCGCCGCCATGCGGGAATTTCGCACCTGGCTCAAAAAAGAGTGGCACGGCGATATCAGCGCCTTGAATACCCTTTGGCATAACGACTACGCCAGCTTCTCTGACATCACAGCGCCCGCGCCGGACAAGTATCGCGATCAGCCTGCCGCTTGGTTGGCCTGGCGGCGCTTCAGCGAAGAAGCTTATACCGATTTCATCGCCGAGTATTTCCAGGCCATTTACCAGGCCGACCCGGCAAGCCGGGCAGTATTGTCCAAATCCACCCAGTGCAGCCTGGAAATGACCTACGTATCCCGGAACCGTATCAACAACCACATGCTGCTGGCCGAGAAAACCCGCCCCTTCTCTCGTGGCTGGTTCTGCATCGACATGTATGGCCACAATGACCGAAACGCATACGAAGCCAACTACATATGGAATTGCATCAGGCCGACTCCCCAACAACATGCCGACGGCGCACCGGAAGGCCGAGTCTTTGCAGCAGAAACCAACAACCACTCCGGACCGGGCTTCCAGTTCGCCCAGACCTTCTGGCGATATGTCGCCAATGGCGTCAAGGGCTTCGACTTCTTTGTCATGGGCAGCTTCCGGGCTTTTCATGACTACTCGACCTTCGGTTTTATTGACGCCTACGATGGCCAGCCACGTGACCGCATGTTCTACCTGTCGCGCTTCGCCAACATGATCCACCGCAGCGAGGCTTTCTGGAGCAGCGCCCTACCGGCGGACAACGCACCGCGCATTGCCATGCTGCTGCCACAGCGCGATGTCATGCTGTCCCAAGACAGCAACCGCTCCTGGTGGGACTACGGCATCAATGACCGCCTGGGACTCTACAAACGCCTGCGTGACGCCGGTTACTGGATCGATGCAATCCCCTACAACAAGTTAGAAATGGGCTATTTGTCCCGCTACCAAGCTCTGGCACTAATCTCTGCCGAGCATCTGTCCGCGGACGAATGTGCCGCAATAACCAATTTTGTCCACGCGGGCGGTATCCTGCTCTGTGATACCCAGCCAGGCTATTTCGATGAACGCCATCAGGTCGTCAACGGCTTGGACGAACTCCTCGGTGTCAACATCAAGGGCGTATACACTGGCATTCATTTTTCGCCCGACGATGTCTGGTACGCCAACGCCAACGGCTTCGTCCTGCGAGCCGACGGCTGCATCCGCGCTGAGCTGGCCGGCGCCGAACTGCTCAACTGGGAAGACACCTTACGCAACGACAAATGTGCCTGGGTGACCGCCAGGAAGCACGGTGCCGGCACGGCCTACTGGTTTGCAACTCGCTTGGGCACGCTGCGCGCAGAAAGCACACCGGATGCGGCCGTGACTGAGTTCATCAGCTCCTTCCTCAAAAACGTCCAGGTCGCGCCCGCCTATTACGCACCGGACGCGCCGATGGACAACCTGCGGGTTGAAGTTCCCCTACTGGACGCCAAGGGCAACGCCGTGGCTGCCGTAGCCAGCAACAGTAGCGTCGCGCTTGAACCGTTTACCCTCTCGCTGGCTATGCCCAGCAGCCTCAAGGCTCCGGAATTATGGTGGGGAGCGGCCGACAACACCCGACTGGAACCCATCCCATTCACTCGTGACGACAACGGCCGTTACCATATCGCCATGCCGCGCATCGCCAGCGCCGGCATGCTGTATTTTCTGGCAGATCATCCCCCAATGCTGGGCATAGCCGTCCAAGGCGATTACGCGACGGCGAAAAATGACCTCCATACCCCCCTCCTCCAACCTGGTCAAGGCTACGCGGTCGAGGTACACATCGTTGATCCAAGCAAGCGCGGCTATGCCGGTGATCTGGAAATGGCTGTGCATCCGGGCTGGCGCGTCGAACCGGCCTCCCAGCCCGTCCAGCAAGGCATACAAAAGTACCTGTTTACAGTGACGGCACCGGAGCCGACCGCAGAGAATTTCCCGTCTTTCCTCTATCCCCTGGCGGTGACACTGCGCAATGACCAAGGCCGCGTTGCGGTGGGCAACCACAACGTCATGGTGGCCTGGGATATGACTCGGTACCCATCGGTGTTAAGCGACAATCCACCAAATGGCACCACCTTATCCCACAACGTAATCCGTACCAATGCAACTTACCGTTACATTCTCCCGAATAGCGGCAAACTCACCGAAGGACAGGAAATCCGCGACCCATACCAACACGCCGCCACTGGCGGCAACCCCGCACTAAATTTTGGCGTGATCGGCCGCTGGAACCTCCGCGCCGACGTGCTCTTCACGAAAATACCAGCGGTCTGCATCGAGTTCGACCTCCAAAATACGTATCGTCTGGACACTCTGCGCCTAGCCAAAGGACGAAAAAATGCCCTGCGGCGCGTTGCCATCGCCACGTCGACCGATGGCAAGACCTTCTCGACCCCGCAAGAACTCGATCCCCAAGCCATCGGCCTGGACCTTAGCGACTTCGCTATGAATGGCACCACCGCCCGCTACCTGCGCATCGACCTGGGCTTTGCGGAGACATCCGCTACCTTCGGCGAAGTCGAAATATGGGGCCGCACTCTTCAATAAAACCAGTACTCCCAGCAAAGCGCCGGACGGACACCGCTGCACGGCCCATCCCGACAATGGCTCACGCCATAAAGGGAGAAATACTGTATAGCTTCAGTCGAAATAGGACCACAAGCGGATTTTGCATGAGGAGACTTTCCGGATCGCGGTTATGTTGAAAGGCATAATCGGAGGAAGTCACATGAACAAGCATCGCAGGTTCAGCGCCGAAGAAAAGTACATTATCATTGAGGAAGCCCATCATCAGCCGGGGGGCAATATCTCGGGGGTGTGCCGTCGACACGGCATTTCCAGCAGCATGTTTTATCGCCTGAGTGTAACCGCCCAGGGATAGCAATGCCACTACAACGGCAACAACCGTACCGACGGGTAAAACCGCCGGAGTCTTGAGCTCAGCGTTTGGTGCCGGATAGTGCCATGCCTAAAAAAACTGGTGCTTCAGGAAATTCCGTGGGTTGCAAATTTGAGTGCGGGTGCTAATTGGCGGCCTCTGGCAGCAGGTTAAGTTTCCCGCAATGAAACAGAATTGCATTGCGTAAAGATTCCTTGTTTTTGAAAC
>JAQWBY010000180.1 GCA_028706165.1 Lentisphaeria bacterium
GGCAGCAGCTCTGATCACTGGTATAAATTCAAGGGCGATGCCGGCAAGCGCTATTTCTGCATGGCCAAGAATTTCATCGACCACAGCAATCCAATCGCCATCGCGTTATACGCCAGCAACGCCAGCGGCGTGCCGATTGACCCGCCCATCTTCACCACAACGTCCACGGGTTTCGACACTCTCGAACGCGGCTTATACATGGACATTCCGGACGGGGGCGCCAGCAACCAGTCGCTCTACCTCCGCCTTAGCCACAGCGGCGGCACTACCAGTACCGCCCTGCCCTACGCCATCAAAGTCCACGAAACCCACAAAAATCCCGTCGTCGGCACCGTCACCAACCCGCTTTGGCGCGGCGCCCAGAAGGGCAAATGGACTATGGACGCGGACAAGGCCCGGGAAATGGCCGCCGCCGAAGGCGCACCGCTGATTTACCTCTTTACCGGCGCCTTCTGGTGCCCCTATTGCGTGGGCATGGACCACGTCGTCCTCAGTTCATCGACCTTCAAAAATAGCGTTGCCAACGCCTACCTGGTGCTGCTCGACAACCGCCAGCGGGATGATCGCGGACCATCGCTACTGCGTGACAACCGCAGCAACGGCTACCTGGCGAGCAATTCCATCAGTCTCAACGATGCCGCCACCCAGCTGGCCAACAATCTCCTCCTGCAAGACGCCCTGGCCCTCCCGGATGCCCCAACCGCAGACTGGGCACATGGCCGTCGCATCACCTACCCCACCCTTGTCTACTGCAAGGTCAGCACTGTCACCCGTGCCGATCTCAGCGGCGTTACCCCCATCGGCCGTTTTCATTACCAGGACTTCATTGGCCAGCCCGATGGTACAAAAGCCAAAGCCTACATTGACGAACTGGCAACCCTCGCCGCCAGCGGCCATCAGGAAGCTTACAGCTCGCCCCTGACCAGCGAACTGCAGCTGCCAGCCCCCGGCATGAACGTCCAAACCCGCGTAGGCGGGATCGCCCACAGCAGTTGGTTCAAATTCACGGTCAGCGAAGAACAAACGGCTTCCGCTTGGCTTTTCCAGGCACAGGCACCCACAGCCGCTGCCACAGCGTTGGTCGAACTGGCAGTGTACAGTGCCGATGGCATCACTCTGCTGCGCCGCACACAGGGCAATCTGAAAAACGGCTCCAGCCTCGAGTTCGTACCATCAAGTGCCGAAGACGGCCAATACTGGCTGGCAATAAAGCCCATTGGGCAAGCCAGTGCCGTGCCACTCACCTTGAACTACCAGCTCGAACAACTCAATTACACCATCGCCTTGGAGCATGATGAAGTAGCTGTAGCTTCCTCTGACCTCAGCTTCGACCTGACCCTGCAACTGACAACCCAACTTCCAAATGACAACGCCGTCCGCTTCGCCTACCGCATCCGCACACTGGCAGAGGGCGCGCCGGCAAGCTACTTCACGACGCCTAACGTCTGGCAGGAAGCCACCTGGACCGCCGAGGAAAAACTATCCGGGCGCAAACTACTGTCCCTGCCTCTCGCCGTTCCCGCCGGTGAATACTGGACCGGCAGCCGCGACGTCGTCATTGAGCTGCAATCCCTCGACGGCGGCAACTGCCGGGTAAGCAGCGATGGCGAAGAAAGTAGCGTCAAAATCTTCTCGCAGGCTTTTTTCGCTCGGCCCGTTCCGAGCGCGTACGGCCTTTTTGTCGGCCGTCGCGAACGCCTGAGCTTCGGCATCTCCAATTTTGACGCGCAGAACCATACTGTGAGCATCACCCCCGCACTGCCCGCCGGCCTCAGCTACCAACTTAATGACGCGACACCCTCGCGCGGCGTGAATGCCTCGCTGCTGATTACGGGCACCCCCACCAGCGCCACTGCCAACCACCTGGTCACCATGGAAATCCGTGACCAGGCCAACGTCCTTTGCGACCGGCTGTCCGTCGCCTTCAATGTCATCAACCTAAACGGCACCATCGCCGATCGCGACGTCTACGCTGGACGTATTTGCCCAGACAATTCAGGCGTTGGGGCTCCCCTGGGCAGCGTCAGCATGAGCAAAAACGCCACTGGCCTGCAACTCACCCTCCATTCCACCAGCACCGCCGAAGCCCTGAGCGCACAGGTCAACTGGCAGGGCTACGATCCAGCTAATGATCAGTACCTTCTCAGCTACACCTGGCCGACAATCAATGCCGCCATCACCCTCACGTTGGACTCCCAAGGCAACGGCCGCGGGACATTCACCGCGCCCAGCGGTGAAGAACAGGCCGTGTTTTTCGCCCCAATCACCCAAAACCCGGCTCACTTCAGCGGAACTTACAACGTCGCTCTCCGCCCACAGCCAACACCGACGCCCCATACCTACGATGGCTTCGCCTTGGGCTGGCTGCGCCTCACTGTAGATACCACTGGTGCCGCCACCTACTCCGGCAAACTCATTGACGGCACGGACTTCGCCGGCACCTCCACAATCACCGAGGAAGCCGATGGCAGCGGCCGCATGGTGTTCTTCGCGCCGCTGAACTGGGACAACGCCACTGACCGCTACCAAGGCCGCATCGCCGGGCAATTGGCCATCACCCCCATCCCCAAACGCTACGAACCCGGCGCTGGTTTCAACGATGCCTGCGTTTACGACTGCACCAATGCCCTCTGGGCGCGCACCGCGACTGACAGCGATGCCATTCAGCCCTGCGGCACAACCTATCAAGCCAGCAAAACGCTGACCGAACAGGCCGGCCTGACAAGTCAGGGACTGGACTTTCTCTTTGAGGTACAACAATCCGCCCAAGACAGCCTGAGGGTCGTGCCAGACTTGATTTTCCTTGCCGAAGACAACAGCGGCAGCGCCTTGCTTCCCCGCAATGACAACCTGCTGGCGGCTGAGTTGACGTCTGTTAGCATCGACACCGCCACGGGCGCAATCAGCGGCAGCGTGAATGTCCTGTTCACGGAACAGGCAGGCCAGCCCCTCGTCCGCGAGTCTTTACCACTCCTCGGCGTTCTCACGCCGATCACCTCGGATTGCTGCTCCGCCGGCACGGACCTCTTCCTCGGTTACGGCTACTTCACCTGGCAGGGCACCCCCTATGCGTTCCGCCTGAGCGCCCAAAGCGCGGTGCAAAATTCCCCGCCCGTGCTAACAAGCCCCGTCCAGCCAATACCGCCCGTCGCGACGACCGAGGTCTCGCTGCAGGTACAAAGTGCCGGCAAGCGCATACTCTATCGACGCCAATACAGCAGCGACCTGTTCCTTGCCGACTGGTCAGCAACCCTGGCGGACTATGCCGAACTCACCGTCGCCACCGGGGCGACTTGGCATTTCGTTGCCCTGTCAGGGGACAAGGCGCCCAGCCCCCCCCTGCAGATCGTCATCCCGCGTCAAAGCACCCTTGGCTCCAGCCCTGACAGCGGCGATGCCGCTATGCCTCCCGGTTGGAATCTCATTGGCATACCCACTGACCGCCACTACACCGTCATGGACAACGGCGGCGGCACCATCCTCGCCTATGCGGACAGCGCCAGCGCCTACGTCAGCACCAACGAACTTGTCGGCGGCCAGGCCTATTGGGTCTTTGTCCCAGACAATGATTTTGCGGCAACGCTTACCCAAATGGATCAGCCAACGCCGAATAGTGACCTCAAGCCCGGCTGGTCATTCCTAGCTCTGCCAACAACGCCATTACCAGATCACCTCACCGTATGGTATTGGAATGGCAGTAACTTCACCCTCACTCCGCCAAACGCTGATCCCGCACCAGGCGCCTGGCTGTACAACGCGCCCCAGCCCTAAGACAAGGTGTGCTCGGCCCACTCTTCCCGCTACACTTTCATCGTGAAGGGCGGGCCGAGTTGTTGCCCGTGGGCAGAACAGCTCGGCACTAACACCTAACACCATTCGTAGAAAACCCATGCGCATGCAGATACTTGCAAAACGTTTTTTCACACCACTCGCCTGCCTCGGCGCAGCACTTTTCCTGACCAGCGCGCCACAAGCATACGGCCAGCCAGCCGCACAAGACGCCGCAGCCACCGCACAACCTGCAGTCGTATCGACACCGGAATTGTTTCAGGTCGTGGACCCCGCAGCGCTACAACTGGGCACCATTATGGACTTCGCCAAACGCGACATCACCATTACCCTGCGCAATATCCATTCAGAGCCTGTGCACATCGAACGCATTCGGGTGACCTGCTCCTGTCTGTCGCTAGCCGCAGCACCGCCAGCGACGCTCCTCAAGTCTCAAGAAGATATTACCTTCACCGTCAAACTTGATGCCGCCGAAATCAAACCCGGCCCATTTACCCGCATGGTACTGGTGGAAGTGAAGGAACGCGATATCACTCTCGTCTATATCAACGGCACGGTCCAGTCCATGTTCTCCTTCACACCGGGGCAAATCCTCGACCTCGGGACATTTGCCGGCCGGGATGTGCCCTGGGAGCGATCCTTTGCGATCGCATCGAAGTTCCCTGCGCAGCAGCCGGTCTCATTGCAGCCCCCGGCCGACGACGAGCTTTTCAGCTATGTGCTTCTTACTGACAATCCGCAGGTCTTCAAGCTGACTGTCCGTCCCAAACTGCCCCTCCCCGCCGGTAAAGTGCAACACCAGGTGCAGCTGCCAGTCACAGGGGTGGACAACTATGGGCCAGTTGTGCTGGCTATTTACGGCTTGGTAACCGGCTGGTGGCCAGTTCTTGAGAACAATCAACTCCACGTAGCCCTCTCTGAACACAAGCCTGGCGAGCCCATCGTCAAGACTCTCCGCTTGGTTCTTCACGAGCAGACGGCGGCACCCCAAGGGAAAAAATCCCTCGCCGCCATCAGGCACGACCATGGTCATCATCAAGCAGAGGATAATCCCAACGCCATTGCTACAGAAGAACTGGCCAGCGACTCCGTCAAGCAAATCGCTTTCTGGGAAGCTATTGCCAAAGATATCACAGCCCGCCTGCCACCAGCAGTGTCCATGGCCACAACGGCTCAAGCAGACTCGCTGCTGGTTTCATTGAGCTTCCCGCCCGATTTTTTTGCGCGGCGAAGACGCCAAATCATTCCCTTCTCATACGGCAAAAACAGCTGCGGCATGCTGACAATCACTGCCAGGCCATGAGCAGCGACGCCGTTCACACTTACTCCGCCGGCAGGAATGAGCGACGATGGCCACTCCTTCACGCCACCTTGCGCGCGCCGTTACCTCTGCTGGTGCTCTTTCTGCTCGCCCTCGCGGGCATGGCTCAGACGCCAGCGGCCGACGCCGCCCCGGCCCGCGGCTTCGTCGCCCTCTTCGGCAGCCACGACTGCGATGACTGCGCTGCCGTCAAAAAGCAGTGGCCGGAGGCCTTCGACCTCGTTGACGGCCCCGTGTTGGTCTTTCTCCCCATCGAACACGCGCCGAATTACGCCCTGCTGAACCGCCTCGAAGACGCACTACAGCCCGAAAAAAAGGCCGAGTCCTTCCCCATTTTCCTCGTCGGCGACAAGCTCATTGGCGACGTCGACGCATTCTACGAGCTGGCCGACGAACTACCGACCTTGAGCAAAAAGACGCCGACGCTGCCACTCTTGGCCGACATCGCCCAAGCTGCCGCCGCTGCCGACCAGCTCGTCGTCGAGTTGCGCGTTGCTGCCAGCCACTCCCAACCCAAAGCCTCGCCTATCACCCCGTTGCACGCCACTGAGCAATCGGCGCAGCTGCTGTATTTCTACCAAAAGGGCTGCGCCAAATGCTCACGGCAGGAAAAAGAGCTCGCCGTCCTGCGCGACACCCTGCCCGACCTGCAGCTGGCCAGCTACGACGTCGCGACCCTTGATGGCCAAATCATCCTGCGTCGCGCCAAACGGCATTTCTCTCTTGCGGACGACAACAAAAATCTCGCCCCCATGGTCTGCTGGCCAACGGGCTACGTCACCGGCCGTCTCGCCAGCGCCACCGAACTGCAAGCGGCTCTGGCCAGCTCTACGCTGGGCGCCTTCTGGTCGGCCCCCATAACCGATGCTGAACGCCGCAACGAGAAACAGCTGCAGGGGCGGCTGCTCAAGTCGTTCACTGTCGGCGTGGTCATTCTGGCCGGTCTCATTGACGGCTTCAACCCCTGCGCCTTCGCAACCTCGGTCTTCTTGATTGGCTACCTCCTGTACCTCAAACGGCGGCCCCGGGAAATCGCCGTGGTTGGCTTCAGTTTCTGCGCCGGCGTCTTCCTTGCCTACGTCCTGTTTGGCGTCGGCCTGTCCTTCCTCCTCGACACCATCAGCGACATGCTGTGGCTCAAGAAAGCCATCTACGGCTTCTTTGCGGTCGCCGCGCTCGTCCTGGCCATTGGTCATCTGCGCGACGCCCTTCGCGTCCGCAGCGGCGGCAAAGCCAGCGACATGGCCCTGGGCCTGTCAAACACCACGCACCGCAAGATTCACGACCGCATCAAGAATCTGACCGAACACCGATCGTGGCTGATGCTGCCGGCGGCGGTTCTCCTCGGCGTGATTGTTTCATCCATGGAGCTGGCCTGCACAGGCCAGATCTATCTGCCCACCTTAGCGGCCATCAACGCCGCCGGGATCAACCTCCGGGCTTTTCTGCTGCTCATCCTCTACAACCTGTGCTTCATCCTGCCCCTCGTCGGCATCACTGGTATGGCCATCGCCGGCATCGGCACCAAAGCCGTCGCCGCCTGGGGGCGGAAGCACGTCGCCACGACCAAAATCGCCATGGCGGCATTATTCATTGCCATTGCCGTCGTCATGGGCGTCCTGGCCTTCTCCTAAGGCTAACATCAGTCCCCATGACATTCCGACGCAGCAACAGGCGACCTGGCGGCTATCCTCTCTGCTCGCATCTCCGCGGAGCGACAATAACAGCAGCAGCACTGCGTGGGAAGACCACAGGCCCAACAGCGACGTACCCAATAAGGGCAGGTAGCACTGCGTCATAGTGAGTAGCGCCGGCGCATGGTCGCAATGCCGGCAGCCAGCTCACCTTTATGCGCAACATATTCCCCTCACTACCTTCATTTGTCCTGCTTGCAGCACTGTTGCTCAGCTGCGGTCGCCTGTGCGCCGCTGACGACACTTGGCCACCGCAGAGCTGGCTGCTCAACTGCCTGGTCAAAGCCGTACCCGGCATCCTGGCCAGCTTCGATCACGACAGCGGTCGCTTCAATGCGGGACAATGGAGCTGCCAACAACAGCATGTCCTCTTTCCCCTCGCCGCCGCCTGGGCCTACGAAGACCCCAAAAACCCCTTTTACCACGACCGCCAGCTGCTGGCGGTCATCGGCAGGGGCGGCGATGCGCTCTGCGCCGCGCAGGACGCAAAGGGGCGCCTCCCCTACATCCGTCCAGCGCGTGGCCAACGCCAGTCAGGCTACGTACCATGGACCTTCAGTCGCTGGGCGCGCTGCTACCTGCTCGTCAAAGACCAGCTGCCACCAGAACAACGGGAGCGCTGGCGACAAGGCCTAACCACCGCTTTCAGCGAAATCCATCAGCTCGACAAAGGCCAGGACGGGCCCTATCACGCCCACCTGGCGGCAGCGCTCTTCATCGCCGGCCGGGCGCTGGACCAACCCGCTTGGCAGGACAGCGCCCGACAGGCCATGACGCGCCTGGCTGACCGGCAAAACCCCGATGGCTACTGGCTGGGCAGTTGGGGACCGGCGCTGAGCCATAACAACAGTCTGCTCGAAGCACTGGGACTCTATTATGCCGTCGCTCAGGACCCCGCCGTCGTCGACACACTAACGCGCGGCGCCCGTTTTCACCTCGCCATCACCTGGTCCGACGGCACCGCCGTCAGTGCCATTGACGACCGGCAGCCCTATCAGCAGGTCAAAAACATCGGCAATGTCGGTTTTTCCTGGACCGCCCCCGGGCGTCTGTTCCTCCACCGCCAGCTGCGCGCGCTCGTTGCGGCCAACCACAGCGTTGACGCCGATTACGCCGCCGCCATGCTCATCTTCGGCGGCAAAGGCACGATCAGCGACAAGGACGACGCCACCGCCAGCTGCGACTTCCGCTCCCGGGACGGTCTCATGCA
>JAQWBY010000181.1 GCA_028706165.1 Lentisphaeria bacterium
TGTAGGTCACACCGGAGACCAAGTACGCCATGCCCTGGGGAAAGTCGTCGACATACTGCCGGCAGCCCAGGCCGAGCTGCTTCAGGTTGCTCGTACAGCTAATGGCGCGGGCTTTCTCACGGGCTTTAGCCAGGGCTGGCAGCAGCATTGCCGCCAAAATCGCGATGATCGCAATGACAACCAATAACTCAATGAGGGTAAATACACGCTTTTTCATGCTTGTGGTCCTCTCGTGGGTTGGGGTTCTAGGGGACATAATGTTGTCCATGTTACCTTTTGCATTCTACACAACTTCTGCGGCATAATCAAGAGTGGTCGGGGAAAAAGCGGCGACGAGAAGCAAAATTAGGAAAAAGGATGTAGCAAATAGAGCTTGGCCAACAGAGCGCTTCGTCCGCTCCACAAGCCGCCTTGCGCATTTTCTCACGGGTTGTGGTAATGCCCACCGTGGAGGATATTGACGGCGCGAAACAACTGTTCGTAGAGCAGGAGGCGGGCGATTTCGTGGGTGAAGGTCAGTTTGGACAGCGACCAGAGGATGTCCGCTCGGGCTTTGACGGCCGGCGCCAGGCCGTAGGGACCACCAATGACGAAGATGACCTTGCGGTCGAAACGCCCGAGCTCCTTCGCAAAGGCCACGCTGCTGAATTCCCGGCCTTCTTCGCTGAGCACAACCACCGCCGCGCCGCGGTCGCGATCAAGTTCCTTGCCGATGGCCGCGCCTTCGCGCTCCACATCGCTATCGGCGAGTTCGCGCTGTTCGACCTTCGCGTAGGGCCCGAGCCACTTGGCGAATTCGTCACAGCGCGCCTGCAGAGCGCGGTCCTTGAGTTTGCCGACGACGATGATCTTGATCAGCATGAGCAATCCGGCGGCGGCGCTTCAGCGCCCTTTCTTGATCTCTTTGAGGCGGATGGCCTCCGGGCGCTGTTTGTAGAAATCGTCCAACGGGTAGCAGCCGGAGATCATGCCGGCGCGCGGTGCGTTGGTGCAGTCGCCGAAAGTCCGGCAGATGCGGCAGCGATCGAGTTCGCGACCGGCGAGGACGTCCGCGCAGAGGTCCGGGTACGACAGCACCATGCGGCCGATGCCGACGAAGTCCGTCATGCCCTGCGCGACGGCGTACTCGGCGGCGTTCGGCAGGAATTCCTGCAGGCAGGTGTAGCCGGAGCCCACCACCTGCAACCACGGGCAGAGCTCCTTGATGCGTTTCACCGCCAGAATATGTCGCGAGACGTTGTAGAGCGGGTGCTCGGGCATGAGGTAGCCGTCGCTGACGGGATAATAGGCCGGCCGCTGCATGTGCGGGTTGTAGTAGGGGCTGCCAATGGTCGCGCAGATCATCTCCGCACCATAGCTGCGTAGCAGCTCCATGAGCTGCACGGTTTCCTTGAGCTCGGGGTCCATCTGCATGCCACTGCCGTCGCCACCAAACGCATAGGGATAGCGGTCACCGCTCCAGGCCATCGGCCGGCCGACCTTGTCCGGCCCTTTCTCAAAGGGCAAAATGTCAAAGAGACTAACGCGCGCCGATATGCCCAGCGCGGGACAACGCTGGCGGATGCCGCCGGCAATCTCGCGGAAGAAACGCGTGCGGTTCTCAAAAGACCCGCCAAATTCGCCGGGGCGGTCATACGCGGTAAGCAGCTCATGACCGAGATAGCCATGCGCGAGCTTGATGTCTACAAAGTCAAAACCGGCATCGGCAGCCAATTCCGCCGCGCGGATGAAGTGCGCGATGATGTCCCGCAAGTCGTCATCGCTAGCGACATTGGCCGCGCTGTTCCCGAACTTCTTGTCCAGCAGCGGGTGGGCGTAAGCCGTGACGGATTCGAGGGTATGGGCTTCATTCGGGTGCGAATAACGGCCAGAGTGGGTCAACTGCAGGCCAATTAGCAGATCGTCATCACGCCCGAAACGCTCGCGGTGCGCAGCGTGCATCTCAGCGCAGAGCGCCTTCAGTGTCGGCAGAGAATGATCGCCGATAAACAGTTGCTGGGGATTGCTGCGGCCGCTGTGCATGACCGCTGCCGCCTCGGTGCCGAAGATCATCTTCGCACCGCTGGTGGCGAAGCGCAGCCAGCGGCGGCGGGTGAATTCGCTGGGCGTGCCGTCGTCCATACAGTCCCAGCCTTCCATGGGCAATATCGCCCAGCGGTTGCCGACCGTCCGCCCGAGGCACTGAATGGGCTGCGCCATGGCCGCGCCGCCATCAGCGGGCACGCTGTCCACCAGGCCGATGGCAATGCTCTCGCTTGCCAAGTAGTCACGAAATTCAGCCACGGTCTTGAATGCGGTCACTTTGCGATATTCGGCCATCGTCAGTCCATTCCATGCTTGAGATATCTATGTCGTAATAGTCTAAACAAGAGTATGCTGCACAAGTACTTCAGCGCGCGCCACACCCGAAAAAACGTGTCCATTAGTTTACCACCGCGAACGCCTTTCTCCAGTCACCAAGGACGGCGAACTGCCTGCAAAAGACAAAGCGCAAAAGACTAAAACGACTAAAGGACCAATTAGACTCAGTCACCCGGTTTTCTCGGTCCACCAAGTCCACCAAGTCCACTTAGTCCACCAAGTCCACCAAGTCCACTTAGTCCACCAAGTCCACTTAGTCCACTTAGTCCACCAAGTCCACTTAGTCCAGCCTGCGGATGATGCTCCGCCGGCTGTCAGCCAGTTGCGCGGCGAGCTGCAGCATCCGGCTGCTCTGTGGCAGCATGAAGCCGGACAAGTACGCGTAGCCGGGTGTATCATCCACGTTCAGCACGATAGGCTCATTGCCCCCCTCGGTCAGGGCGTTCAGCAGCTCGCGCTGTTTGGCAAAATACCAGGCGAGATCGCGCTGCATGGCCCAGTGGATGGGATTGCAAAGCACGCCGCCAAGGGCCTGAAAGCCCGGCATGTAACGCCCGAAATGCGTCAGGCCACTGACAATTCCCGTGGCGTTCGTCGTCTGCCGTCGCGCCAGCGGCGAAGAACTCAGGTGCTCGACGGCGGCCAGCATGTCCAGGGCATCGCGAAACAACGCGTTTTTCCGCTGCACGGCAAGGCGTTCCGCCACGGCCACGATATCAGCTTTGAGCGCGGCCCGCGCATCTACAGCGAGGAGATTGCGGTCAAGTGCCGCCGCGTTCACGTCGAGACGCTGGCGTTCGAGCGTTGCCGCCAGGTAGTGGAAAGACATGCTCGGAACGGCGCCGGCGCTGTCCCGCAGCCACGCCTGACGGCCCAGCGTCTGAGCTAGCAAGGCACCATCGCCGTCCTGCAGGGCCCGGAGAGCCTGCAGGCGGCAAATCCACGCCGCCATCCACAGCTGCTTCGCGGCATTGCTCTCCTGCGCATAGATGTCCGTCAAGCTCAATTCGCCATAGTCGATGCCCAACGACAGCGCCGGGCCATTACCAAGCGCGTCGAGCTGCGCGACGACCGCGCGGTGCTTCTCCAGCCATTGATCAATGCGTTCGCGCTCCGCCACGCTGAGCGTACTGCCAGCGCCGGCATTGGCTTCAGTGCTGCCGTCGGGCTGGGCGTCGTACAGCTCGGCTGCACTGACGCCGGCCAGGATTTCGCCAAGGGCGCTGACGGGCACAGTGTTGTCGCTCTGGCCACGACGGGCATTGAGGGCGCTTCTGACCAGATCGCTGCCGTGAGCGGACGCTAGCTGCAGCTGTTCGGCGGCATTGCGCTGCTCGGCGTCGAGGGTGAGAATGCAATGCCACGCCTGCAGGGCGAACCAGGTCAGGGTCAGCGCCCAGGCGGCAGCTATCGTCCGCCGGCTGAAGCCATCGCTGCCAACGAGCTGGGTCAGCGCCTGGGTGGCAGCGAGGTACGCGGCAATGCCGCAGAGACTGAACCAGAATCCGATCTGAAAATTGATACCGAAGGCGCCACTGAGGCCCCAGATGATTGCCAGCCACTGACCACAACCGCCAATCACGCCCAGAAAACTCCAGTAGGCGGCGCGGCGTTGCCGCTGTTTAAAGGCGACCAGGAGGACGGCTAGGTGGTAATAGAGCGGCCCGAGGACCACGATGGGCAGCAGCCACAGCGTCGCCCACAACTGGCTGCGTTGGTAGGTCTTAGCCAGGACGTCCGTCCAGTACTGATAAATCATGCTGAGGCCGATGATGAAACCGATGAGGATGGCCATCAGCCCCATTTCATATAACGACGCGTACGGCGCCCTGCTGGCCCCTTGTATTTGTGGCAGATACAGGTAAAACAACAGGGAAATTAGTACGCTCGGCAGGCAGAAGACCATGCCTATGCCCACCAAGGCCTTGGCTGCCGATGGGCCGGCCTGGGGACGCTCAAACCACGCGTTGCTCATGTCGGTCTTTCTCGCGATGTCATGCGTAAATCAGCCTTCGTGGTTGGGCGCGGCGCCGGTCTGCGGCCAGATGCTTTTGACGACCCACACCACGACGCCGAGGGTCAGGAAGGCGCCGGGCGCGGTCTTGAGGAACATCGCCGGCTGGAAGCTGGCCGGGAAGACACTGTGGCCCAACAGGGTGCCACCACCAAGAAGCTCGCGGATAACGGCGATGAACAGCAGCACCAGCGCATAGCCGGCGCCATTGGCCAGGCCATCTAAAAAGGCCGGCAGGGGCTTGCTGCGAATGGCAAAGGCCTCGCAACGGCCAAGCACGATGCAGTTGGTGATGATCAGACCCACGTATGGTCCCAGCGCTTTGCTCATCTCCAGATGGTACGCGCGCAAATAGAGGTGAACCAGGATGACAAACACGGAGATGACCATCATCTGCACCATCAAGCGCACGCGATAGGGGATGGTGCTGCGCAACACCGACACCATTAGGCAGCTCAGTGACGTCACGATCATCAACGCCAAGCCCATCACCAGCGTGGTGCTGACCAGGCCAGTGATCGCCAACGCCGAACAAATCCCCAAAACCTGCACTAAGACTGGATTGTCCTTCCCCAGCGCGTCGCGGATGATGCCCATGGGGCCGGGCTTGCTGTTCTGAAGTGCTGCCATCGTTGCGGTGTCCTGCGTAAAAATCATGAGGGGCTGCGCCAATACGGCAAAGCCCTAAATATCACCCGGAAAGACCAATATGCCAGCGACAACAGCAGGTTTTAGTGGTCTCCTGGGAGCGCCGCCGTCCCGGCGGCACAGGCAGCCGGCTATTCGCAATCGTTGACCGGTGGCTCCGGTGGACCCGGTCTCCTCAGGCCTTCCCGGCCTTGTCCAGCGCCTGATCGAAGTCCGCGCAGAGATCGTCGATATGTTCCAGGCCGACAGACACCCTGATAAGATCTGACGAAACGCCGGCGGCGGCGAGTTCCTGCTCGTTAAGCTGCCGATGGGTCATGCTGGCCGGATGGAGCACGCAGGTCCGTAGATCGGCGACATGCACGGCGATCGCCGCTACCTTGAGGCTGTTCATGACGATTTCGCCGGCCTTCGCACCGCCTTTGACGCCGAAACAAAGGACGCCGCTCGCGCCGCGCAGGTATTTCTGCGCCATGGCGTGCTGCGGGCTTGCAGGCAGCCCCGGGTAATTCACCCAGCTGACCATCGGGTGCTGCTCCAGATGCTCCGCCAATTTCTGGGCGTTGAAACAATGCCGTTCCATGCGCACGTGGAGCGTCTCGCAGCCCACCATCGACATGAAGGCATTGAAAGGCATCATCGGCGAGCCCAGATCGCGGATCCACTGCGCGCGCAGTTTCACCGAGTAGGGACAGGCCTTGAAATCGCGAGTGTAAATCAGCCCGTGATAGCTCGCGTCGGGCTCGACAAAATCGGGGAAGCGGCCGTTGCTCCAGTCGAAACCGCCCTTTTCGACCACCATGCCGCCGATACTGGTAGCGTGGCCCTCAATGTATTTCGAGGTCGAATGGGTGACAATGTCCGCACCGTACTGGAAGGGCTGACAGAGGAAAGGCGTCGGAAAGGTGTTGTCCACTATCAGCGGCAGGCCGTGCTTGTGAGCGGCTGCGGCCATCTTCTCGATGTCGAGGACAATCAGCGCGGGATTGGCCAGCATCTCGGCAAAAATAGCCCGGGTGTTGGGGCGCACCAACGCGTCAATCTCCGCCAGGGTAACTTCCGGCGGCACGAAGGAGAATTCCAGACCGGCCTTCTTGAGGGTGTTGGCAAAGAGCGTCACCGTCCCGCCGTAGAGGCTCGACACCGCGATGATGTGGTCGCCACTGCGGGCGATATTGAGCAAGGCCAGCGCGTTGGCGTTTTGCCCCGAACTTGTCGCCACCGCAGCTACGCCGCCCTCCAACGCAGCGATTTTCTTCTCAAAACAGTCCACCGTGGGATTGGCCAGACGCGTGTAGAAAAAGCCCTCGCGCTTCAAATCAAAGAGATCGGCGACGCTTTGCGCGTCGTCATACTTGTACGTCGTACTTTGGGTGATGGGCACTACCCGCGGTGCGCCATTTTCGGGTGTGTAGCCGGCCTGAACCGCCAGGGTCTCGAGTTTCCAATTAGCCATTGTCGTTTCCTTCTCCTGTATTACTTTGTGGGTTTTCGCGTATTGACGGGCTTAATCTAGTCCGCCAGGCCCGGGCTGACGAACCGCCCGCAGCCGAATTTTCCAGCAGCAGGGAGCATGAGACCATGGCGACCACGATCGAAAACATCAGCGGCAATGCCATCAGCGACGGCGTCATCCACGGCGCGGCTATCGTTGGCGGCGACAACGCGCGGGTCATCTTCCGGCACAGCCAGGGGCTGGCCGTAGGCGGCACGGACATCGCCATGACCACGCGCACAATCATCGACATCGCCAGCGTCAGCAAAGCTGTCGCCACCGCCACGGCGCTGGCCATCTGCCACGACCGCGGCCTGATCGACTTCGACGCGCCCTTTACCGAGTATCTGCCGGAATTCCGCGCCGAACTGCCCGCGCCAATCCGCGTCCGCGACCTGGCCATGCATATCTCCGGCTTCGGCCACCGCGCCGGCGAACGCCGGCAATACGACGCGTCCACCGGCCCGGAAATCATGGACAACATCCTCGCCTTCCCACCACTTTACCGCCCCGGCACGCACTTCGAATACGCCTGCTGGAATTTCCTCCTCCTCGGACGCATTGTCGAACGACTCAGCGGACGATCACTGGTGGCATTCTGCCACGACGAAATCTTCGCGCCCCTCGCCATGCACGACAGCAGCATGGGCCAACCCATCAGTGACGGCCCACAACGACTCGCCCAGACCGAAGGCTGCAGTGCACCGGGACAGATTTCCGACTACATCGCCAGGAGGGTCTTCCGCGATGGCGGTTGCGCCGGCAACGCGGGCGTCTTCAGCAGCGCCGACGACCTGGCCATCTTCTGCCAATGCCTGCTCAACCACGGCTGCTACGGCAAAGAAAACAAGGCGCTCTTCTCCACCGCGACCTTCGCCGAACTCACTACCAACCGCATGCCCGACGGCATGCCCAAACGCAGCTTCGGCTGGGTCATGGCCGACCAATACAAACCGCAGAACAGCTCCGCGAAAATTATCTACCACTCCGGCTGGAGCGGCCAGTCCATCTTCGCCGATATCGCCAAAAAACGCTTCGTCGTCGTCCTCACCACCCGCTGCGGTGACTACGATCGCGCCAAACAAGAACGCACAGACATCGCCGACGAGGTCTTCGCGCTCATGCGCTGAACAACACGCGACGCACATGCGCGCTACCCGGCACGATCATCAGACCGATCAGACCGATCAGTTATCCGATCCGTCCGATCCGTCCGATCCGTCCGCGATAACAACAAAAGACCGTCGGCGTTCCGCATTCAGCTGCAAAAACTTGGCAGGTGGTGTATATTGCTTTCTTTTTTCAAGCAATTCCTATTTAGTCATTTACTCTGGACTCCGCCCATGCACAAGCCCGGCTCCCGCAGCCTGTTATACGGCGTTTTGCTGTATGCCGCCACTCTGCCCTATTTTCTC
>JAQWBY010000182.1 GCA_028706165.1 Lentisphaeria bacterium
TTTCACCATAATGCCGGAAATCATGCTGTCAAAGATCGGCGGGAAAAAAGGTTTTTCGCTTCAGGGCCGCTCGCGTTATGTCAAGCTCGGGCGGTCTTCGGTGGCATGGCGGTATGCGCGAGGCGGGGTCATTCCTCGGCGACTTTGAAGAGGCCGGCTTCGCGGAAGCTGAAATAGTCTGCGCGGTCGCTCCTTGGCAGACCGCTGATGATGATGTGGTCGATGATGCGGATGCCGATGATATCGCCGGACTGTACCAGCATCTTGGTGACGGCGATGTCTTCCGGCGACGGCGACGGGTCGCCGCTGGGATGATTGTGGCAGATGATGATGGCCGAGCAGGCCTCGCGAATGGCGCTGCGGAAAACTTCGCGTGCGTGGACCAGACTGCGGTCGACCAGGCCCGTGGTGATCATTTCGTTGCGGATGACTCGCAGCCGTTTGTCCAACAGCAGGATGTGGAATTCCTCCTTGACGGTGCCGCGGAAGAGCCCACGCATGAAATCGACGACGAGTTCCGGGTTGTTTGCGTAGGGCTGCGGGGTCAGGCGCTGCTTGGCCAGGCGCCTGGCCAAGGCAAAAGCCGCGCAGAGTTCCAGCGCCTTGGTCTCACCCATGCCAGGCACGCAACAGAGCTCCTTGATTGACGCCACGCTCAAGCCCAGCAGACTGCCCTTGAAGGCTTCAAGCAGTTCCGTCGACATTTGCAGCACTGGCTTGCCTCTGGTGCCCGTGCGCAACAGCACCGCCATGAGCTCGGCGTCCGTTAATGCGTCAGGCCCAAGGCGTTTCAAACGCTCGCGCGGCAAGTCAACAATCAACAGTTGTTCAGCAGATTCGGCCATGGCGCACCACGTTGTTTGTGCTCTGAGGACAGGGAGAAGAAAAATGCCGGGAAAGAAAACCCGGGTATGCCACTTGCATACCAATTACTGCGGTTATGAACGAGTCAGTGAGAGTTTATATTATTTTTAAGTAATTGATAATCAGATAAATACAACATAATTCAGCAAAATCTTTTTACGAGCAAAAGTTATCGCTGATCATATCCGCACATGTAAGCAGTCAGTAACCACCCCGACGGAGAAAACACCGGGGACAATTTGCCGAAAACCCACGGCCAGTCGCCGTCCAGCCATTCGACCTTGATTTCCGCCGACCTTTGCGGCAGCGGGTTTCATAGGCGCAATGCTTTTCACATAGCATACGGCAATCGCCGGCGATGAGTTGATTGGCAACCATGCACAAGATCATTCGCCGAGGTTTTGAGCACCGAAGGTGCGCCCTAAGATAGCCCAGGGCAAGCGCCCGCAGGGCGCGTCGCCCTGGGTAAGGCCCACACCCCAAAAGAGCCCTGAAGGGGCGGCCTAAAAGACCTGCGACGAAGGGTCACAACGCAAAATTGCCGTAGCAATCAATGAGTTCCATTGCCTCTTTGGCTCCAGTCAGCTTTGCCGACTGAAGCCAAAGAGGCTGAGGAACACGGACCATTATGGCGCGCTACCCAGGGCGGCGCGCGCTTTCAGCGCTGCTTGCCCTGGGCTATCTTAGGCCGCGCTTTCAGCGCTTCTGCCGCTTCGCGGCGGAAATGCACGACGAGAAAAGGCTGCTTGGTTGAAAAAACAAGTGCCATGGATACCGCAAATGAAGAGCATCGGTTTCATAGGAGTAACCACCCCGACGGAGAAAACACCGGGGACAATTTGCCAGAAACTCATGGCCAGTCGCCGCCCAAACATTCGACCTTGATTTCCGCCGACCTTTGCAGCAACGGGTTTCATAGGAGCCATTGATAATTGAGCCATAGAGCTTCTGGCTGAGTCAAACGTGCCCGTTTCCCTGGCCGCGAAGCGGCAGAAGCGCTGAAAGAGCGAAACAGTCCAGGCCCAGGGCAAGCACGCTGAAAGCGTGCGCCGCCCTGGGTACAACGGCGACTATGTTCGTGTTCCTCGTTCCCTGTCGCGCTCAGTCCTCTTTTTGTAATTGTCGTACAACGGCGACTATGTTCGTGTTCCTCGGCTCCTTTGGCCCCAGTCGGCGAAGCTGACTGGGGCCAAAGGAGCAATGGAACTCACTTGCTTACCTGGGATTGATATCGGCGCATGTTTGGCCGCCATTGATACCGTGTGGACCACGGCTAAAGCGCAGCCCGCTTCGTGCGCGCGACCTTATAGGATGGGGGCCCCCTACGGTGGGGGGGCTGATTTCAAGAACCGCAGGAAAAATAGTCAAAAACTCGCTTCTTGACAAGCAAAAAAGACACCGAATAACAGCAAATTGTGGATCAGGATGATTTGAGCTGTCTTGTTCGTGTGATTTGGGCATTCATCGTTGTGAGTTCTGGTGAACCGATCGCGTCGCTCAGATGCCCGCTTTATCGCGGCGGTTCTGGTGAACCGATCGCGTCGCTCGGATGCCCGCTTGATCGCGGCGGTGAGCGACATTCCACCTTAGTCGTGTCCCTCTTGTGCGTAGGTCGGCAGCGCTGGCAATAACGGCGTCACAATGACTGTCCGACGACGCGAAAAGGTACTCGGTCAGTAACCACCCCGACGGAGAAAACACCGGGGACAATTTGCCGAAAACCCACAGCCAACCGCCGCCCAGCCATTGGACCTTGATTTCCGCCGCCCTTTGCGGCAACGGGTTTCATAGGCGCCATTGATAACTGCCGCTCACAGGGGACGCTGCGGAGCGTGGGGACTCCTGGGAGCGCCGCTGGGCCGACAAAGCGAGATTATGTCCATAGTGTCCATAGAGACGCCTGGTGCCTCCCGGGAACAGGCGGCGCAACGGTGTGGGTGGGGACCGCCCGCACCACTATCGAACGGGGGCCGCAGCAAAACCGTGGAGGCGGGAACCGGCGACACCATTGGCCCAGCATGTCGCGTTCCACCGCGCCGGGCAGGGGCATACTGTGCATCCATTCTCAATGGGGGACCAATTATCCGCACATTACTCATTTGTGGATTGAACTATACTGGGGATAATAAAAGTTTCAGATTCATACGAAATCATATATAATCACAATTTATTATCATTCAGCAACTTACTGCTTGATTTCGCAAGTGCTTTGATCTACCTTTGCGGAGTTGCAATTAAATGCATTTAATGCAACCCTGCAAGGAGATCGCCGATGCGTTTTAGTCGAGCACAGGTTATTTTGGCGTTGCTATTCGTGTGCTGCCGAGTTGGTGCTGAGCTTATGCCGGCGGCGGCGCGTGGCGTGCGTTACCTCGTCAGTAGCCAGCGAGTGGATGGCCTGTGGTCGGCAACGGCAGTGGCAGAGGACGGCCTTGCGGCCATTATTGCGTTGTGGGGACTTACGGAGTCATCGCCGGCGGCGGCGCGACTGTTGGGGCAAAGCGCGCTGCTGTTGCAGGATGGCTTGCCGGCAGACGAGTTGCCAGGCGCCTTGACGGTCTATATCTGTGGTGGCTGTGTCAGTCCGTCTTTGTTGCAACCATTTGCAGGTCAGGGAGGCGGTGGCTGGTGCATGGCGCAGGGGGCACGTGCGGATGTTTTGAGCACGGTGCTGGTGAGCGAGGCGTTGCTGATGGCACCAGAGCTGGATTTGCCGGCGTTGACGGTTGCTCGCGACTATCTTCTTGCCCAGCGCAGCGCGGACGGCCACTGGCGTTTGTGCAGCCAGGCAGCACCGGGTGATCTGCGCCTGACCGCGCGCGTGGCCGGGCTGCTGGCACGCGTTGACGCGTTGACGCCGGCGAGGAGTGACGATGGCGCCGCCGCCGAACTCCACCGTGATCTGGCTGCGCTGCTCGTTGCCACCGGCGGGCAGCTTGTTGCCAGCGTAGATGCGTCTGGTGCAACTGCGTCGGCGCTTGTTGATATGGCGTGGGTGCTGCGGGCACTTTGCCACCTGGGCTGCTGG
Source organism: Lentisphaeria bacterium (assembly GCA_028706165.1). Classification (GTDB taxonomy): domain Bacteria; phylum Verrucomicrobiota; class Lentisphaeria; order Oligosphaerales; family Oligosphaeraceae; genus Oligosphaera. The sequence goes on from JAQWBY010000182.1 coordinate 3,893, forward strand.
GACGATGCGCAGGCACTAAAGAGATCATTGGTTTCAGCCCAGCATGCTGACGGTTCCTGGGGTGATGGCGATTCGTCGCGGGTTCTGCGCACGACCTGCGTCGTTGTCGGCGCTTTGCGTTGTTTCACCATCAGTAGTGCAGTGTGGGAGCCCGACTTGGCCGTACCAGTATCATCCATGCGCCTGCAGGCGCCTGTCGGTGATGCCGGGTGGGGCCTTTCGGTGACGGTTTTCAATGACGGCCGGGCCGAATCGCTGCCCTGCAGCTGGGAACTGCATAGTGGTCTGCCGGGAGAGAGCACGCTGTTGGCGCAGGGGCACGTGCCCGCTCTGATCCCGCGAGGCAGCTGCAAGATCCAGGCTGAATTTGCTCTGGCAGCGGAACCGTCTGTACTCTACGTGTTGATCGATCCTGACGGTGAATCCGGCGATGGTTGTCGCAATAACAACGTGGCTCGCCTAGAGTACCGGCCAGTGCCTGAAGTGAAGAGCTGGTCACTATGGTTGTCGCCGCTGACCATCCGATCGGAAGGTGTGCCGGAGATGCTGCTGTTGCGTCCCGGCTGCGGCGCGATGATCAGCGCGTTGCTCGTTGCGGATGGCCTGCCACTGGCGAAGAACCTGCGCGTGGTTCTGTTGGACAACGGCCGAGAACATCTCAGTGATGATATTGCACTCGGGGGCGACGGCGCAGGCGAGTACCGCGGCGAGTGGTTTCCCGAGGAAGGTTGGCACGACCTTGCGTTGCGGGTGATAGAGGGCGATGACATCGTCGCCGAGCGCAAGGCGCGTGCCGAGGTGAGCTACGATGAGATGGTGCTGAGGATTCTGCCAGGCGCGGCGGGAGAGTCAGAAGGGGTGCCGCAGTTCGGCGCCGCTGAGTATGTCAATGTTCGGCGCTACGCGGCCGAGACTGGCGCCGTCGTGGAGTTGTGGGTCGCCAATGAGCACGACGAGCGGCTGGATACGCCGCTGGTCAGCGCGTCGCAAGACGGCCGCTATACCTGGCATACGGGCGTGCAGCCGCCTGGACGCTATCGGGTGTATGCGCAGATGGCCGGCGGGACGGGCGTCGTTGCGGTCGATTTTGCCATCGTGGCTAGCTGCGAGCTGCATGAGCTGAGCGTGTTGCAGCCGGAGATTACCGCGCACATCGGCGTCGGGGATACGCTGACGACGCCGGTCGTCGTCAGCTGGGCGCAGGTGTGTAACAGCACCCAACGCCTGCAGTTGTCCTGGACCTGGTCGGACCCGGATGGCGTGGAGCTAGCTGCAATGGACGCGGCGCACGAGATAGACTGTGTTCCGGGAGCGCTGACGCAGCAGGTGGCCATGCCTGAGCCGGCGGCCTTGCCTTTCCCCCAGGCGGGTAAGTACGTCTTCACCGCTGTGGTCACGGATGGCGAGACGATGTTGACGGCGGAACGAACAGCGCGGGCGATAGCGCTGCCATCACTGTCCGTCGAGCAGGCAGTCCAGCCTGAAAGTCTCAGCTGGGAAGCCTGCGAAGTCGCGGTCTCTACCACCGTGAAATTGCATGCTGGCGCTGGTGGCGTGGGTGGTCTGCGTATCCCAGAGCATGAGCCATTGTCGCCACTGGTCGATGCTCCCGGTGGCGAGATTGACATCGTCCTCAAGGGTATCTGCGATGACGATGGGCAGATAATCGTAAAAGGGGCGCTCGCAGCCCGAGTGCTTTATGGTCGCTGCGGGCTGGCAACGTCTGTCGCCGATGATATGGCTGGGTGCCTGTTTGACATCCTTGATGGCGTCTGTCACATCAGCTACTCACCGGGCGGCAGCGCCTTGTCGGTGGGAATGTCGGCGCCGGTCATCATAGCCTTATTTGATCCGCAGGCCGACCAAGCTGCCGGCTGTATTGAAGTGCATGTGGAGGGCGGCGATGAAACGAATCCGTGAACTGAGATTGGCGTGTCTGTGTCCTGTCCTGCATATCCTTGGCTGCTGTCTTTATGCCGCCGATATGCCGGAGCTGATCTTTGCGCCGCGCGACAGCGTGTACGCGACCGATAATGTCCAGCTTTGGGCGGTTCTTCCGGGACCACGCCAGCAGATGCAGGACTGGCAGTACCGCTGGGAGCTGATACCTGGCGAGGGCGTCGCGGTCAGTACTCCGGCAGGAACGGCTGTTTATGCAGATTTTATCGACGATTCACGGAATCTGTGCTGCCCAACCGACGTTGTGCTTGAGGAGGGGCGACACAGCGGCGCTCTTGACCTGCGTCTACAGGTGACCAATGCCGAGGGGCAGGTCATCACGCGGGAAAAAACGTTGCGGGTTCTGGCGGACTCGCCGCCGGGCACGAGTGCCGAGCTCGAAGAACGCCGCCAGGATGCGATCTGTCGTGGCTTGCATTGGTTGATGCTGGTGCAGACGGCGGATGGCTGTTGGTGCCCGTTTCTATTGGATGAAAGCCAGCGCGGCCAGCATCGGACCTCGTCGACTGCCTGCGCCCTGTGGGCATTCGGCAACTGTGGCTATGGGCTAAGCCGACAGCAAAACAATCCCTTTGTGGACGTGGTGCTTGAAGGCATCGAGTTCCTCCTGCGTGAATCAGACATCGTGCATCTGACGCCGGTCGCCGGCAGGGATTGCGATCGTAACGGCAATGGCATTGCCAGGGTGCTGGGGCGCCACAATACCTTTGAAAATTACACCCAGCCGATGGCTATTGCCGGCATTATCGCCGCCGGTCTGCCGAATTGTGCCATCACCCGTGAGGGGCAGCGGCGTCTTCTCCGTGATGAGATCAATGACGCCTGTGATTACACGCTGTGGCAGCTTTTTCGTGAGCCATACGGGAACTGGCCATACAACATTACGGGGATTGAGGGCGGCAACGATTTGTCGACCGCAGGCTGGAATTACCTGGGCATGGACGCCATGGCTGCCTGGGATATGCCAGTGACGCCAGAGGCATTCCTCCATTGCCAGAAATTATTAGCGGAAACTTATCGGCCCGCTGCGGGGCGTTTTGTCTATCGTTTTTGGGAGGAAACCATGTCGCTGTCCCTGGACGCGTCAGGTATCTTCGGCGTCTATGTGGTCGCTCAGGCGGCAAGTAAGCCGGAGTATCGGCGCTATGAGAATCTTGATCTTACAGCCGGTGAGATCATCACTCGGGCTTTGGCGGTGTTCAACAAGACCATTAGCGATTACGGCAATCTCGATTGCGGCTATTTCTACTGGCTGGCGGCCAAGACCCTGCAGAAACTGCAGATACGCCATCTGCATATCAACGGGCAGTGGCTGGACTGGCGCCGTCATCTCGCCGCTGGCGAGCAAGATTGGCCCGGCTTCTGGCAGCAGATAGTGTCTCTTCAAGAGCCTTGCGGCAAGTGGGTGTTTGTCTGGGATAAGTTCCGCTATTCGGTATATAGCGATGAATTGGAAACTGCTCTGATGCTGCTGACGCTCTCAGATCAGCTGGTCAATTCCATGCCACCAGTGACAAACGCCGCCATTAAGGTGACCATTCCGGCAAAGCACACTAATGTCCTCAGTAGCAGTGACTTCAGCCGTCAGAGTTCAGGCAGGCGGGAAGGACTGACGCTCTGTCGAACATTAAGTATGGACGAACTTGACTCTGCCGTTGGCACCACGTTGTGGTTCCGTTTCACACTCACGGAATGCAGCCAGGACGAGCTGATTACACTGCAAAATAGCTTGAGTCTCACATATGTCGACAAGTGGGGCCGAGATCAGTCGCGGCAACTCGGGCCATTGGCAGTTATGCGCCAGAAGACGATGCAAAACGAGGAACCGGAAAAACCACAAGAACCGGAAAAACCACAAGAACCGGAAGAGCCACAAGAAACGGAAGAGCCGCCCGTGCCGGACGAGCCACCCGTGCCGGAAGAGCCACAAGAACCGGAAGAGCCGCCCGTGCCGGAAGAGCCGCCCGTGCCGGAAGAGCCGCCCGTGCCGGAAGAGCCGCCGGTGGATGAAGACGATTCATCCAATGATGCCAATAAGCCAGTCTACTGGTGGGGTGGCGGTGGTCGTTTG
>JAQWBY010000183.1 GCA_028706165.1 Lentisphaeria bacterium
AGTACCGAGTTTGTTTCGTCTGGACGCCAGAGGGGGCAAGAGACGTTGAGGTCGTCGACTACCACTAAAACCCAGGAGCGAAAGCCATGAACACAATAAGCATCATCAATCCGCACCCAGGCGAGACTAATCTGGAGGAAGTTCTCAAAGCGCTCGCTATAAGTCAGAACAAACTGGCCATGGAATTACGGGTGCCATGCCACCGCATCAACGAAATAGTTCGTGGTCGACGAGGCATCAGCGCCGACACGGCTTTGCGACTGGCGCGTTTCTTCGGAACCTCGCCGGACTTCTGGATGAATCTGCAGCAAAGCTACGACCTGGCTGCCGCGCGAGATGAACTCAGCGTTGAACTGTCACGCATTCGCTGCCTTGAACCGGCAACGGCAGTGACCTGAACAAGACGTATTGGCACCGTCAAGTGCTGCCGCTAACCAGCCAGCCCATGCCGTAGCCTTCTTCACCGCGCCAGTTGCGCCAACAGGGCCGCGATGATGTCTGCGCGCAATGCGTCCTGCTCATTCATCAGCTGGTGTTTGGCGCCCGACACCATGCGTGTCTCCAGACCAGGGAATTTTCCCATGAAGAACGGCAGGTTGTATTCCCAGTCCACCACGCTGTCGGCATCGCCCTGGATAAGCAGCGGGCGCAGGCTGGCGGGTGCCGGGTCGCGCTGGTGCAGATCGTCATACCATCGCCCCATGGCCAATGGCCAGCACAAGGGCAGCTGGCCGTACTGCAGCGGATCGCGGCGCACCCACTCGGCGTAGCCCGACAGGGACGAATTGTCCACATAGCGCCGCGGCAAGCTGTCGACGAAGCGCCCCGCCACTTTTGCCCCCCATTGCCCGAGCTCCCAGTGCGCCGAACGGCACAGGGGCGCCAGCAGGACCACATGCGCGAGCTCCGGCAGGGCCGGCGCGCCCGGCCCGCCCAGGAGGAGGTCCGCCAGCACACCAGCGCCCGTGCTGTGGCCGACAGCGCTCAGCGGCAAGGGCGGCTCACACTCGTCCTGGCAGAACTCCAGCACCGCGCGGATAACCCGGCGGTACTCGACGAAGTCATCAATAGCGGCGCGCTGGCCGGAGGACAGGCCGTGCCCAGGCAAGTCACAGAGGACAACCTCGCAGTCTTTCGCCAGCAGCGCCGCGACCACGTAGCGCCAGACTGCCGCGTGGTCCAAGTAGCCATGGATCAGCAGCACCCGCGCGCGCGGCCGGGGCGGCGTGAAACGCTGCACCGCAATGCGCCAAGAGCCAATGTCACACAGACCCGCGCGATGTACGCACGCCGCCGGAATCTGTATGCCATAGGCGGCACGATAGGCCGCCAAAGCCTCAGATGAGGTATCACCGGTAACGCCCGACCAGGGCCGCAACGCCCCCGCCAAGTCAACGACAGCACGAAGCTGCGAGTCGTCTTTGCCGCCACTCGCAGTGGGCAACGCCAGTGTCGCCAGTAGCAGCAAGCCCATAATCACCCCCACGAGCAGACAAACGCCAGCGCAACCCCAGAAAAGACACCCGCGAAAACCGCGACGCTGCCGCCCACCGACAATCCCAGATCGTTTCAGGACGCTATCCATGACCAGGCCTTTCGTCGTAACGCCGTGGCTTTACCCAACGCCGTATACCGCGAAACCTTGCTCACTGCGCCGCAGTCCATCGCGCTCACTCGTCGAGCAGGGCTAGGCGCGCGGCCTTGATGTCCCGTTGGATCTGTGCCGACAGCGATTCCGTGTCCGCAAAGTTCATACTCGGCCGCAGAAAACGATAAAACAGTACCTCGATTTGCTTGCCATACAAATCCGCGGCGAAGGAAAACAGGTGCAGTTCGACGATCACTTCGGGGTTGCCGTCGTGCCGGATGGTCGGAGCATCGCCAATATAGACCACGCCGTCCAGCAGCCGCTGGCCGACGCGCCCACGCGCCGCGTAGATGCCGAAGGGCGGCAACAGCAGGCCATGATCGACTATGTTGGCCGTCGGACATTTGAGCACCTTGCCACCAACGCCACGGCCATGGCTAACCACGCCATTGATGCTGTATGGCCGCCCCAGCATGGCCCGGGCCAAATCCAGCTCGCCGGCGGCGACGGCCTGGCGGATGCGCGTACTGCTGACCACGTCGCTGCCATAGCGCACCGACGGCACCACGCTGGTGGCCACGCCACGCGCCCGCCCCAACTCCGCCAGCAACGCGCCGTTGCCGCTGTTACCTTTACCAAAACGCCAGTTCTGACCCACACAAAAAGCCGTCACCGTCAGACCCGGGATGAAAAAATAACGCTCAAGAAACTCCGCCGGCGACAACTCGGCAAGCTCGCGCGTAAACGGAAAACACACCAAGTGCCGCAGGCCAAGATCCTGAAGCAGACGGACCTTCGTGTCCAACGAGCTGAGCCGCGGCGGCGCCTGGTCAGGCGTCAGTACCGCGCGGGGATGGGGATCAAAAAAGAGCACCACCGGCACGGCGGCGCTGTCCACAGCCAATCGCCGCAGTTCGCCCAAAATGGCTTGATGGCCGATGTGCACACCGTCAAATACGCCAATGGCCACCGCGATACGCGGGCAGGCCGCCGCCAGCTCACTGGGATAGGATACTATTCTGCAGGTCGTGTCATTCATGGCTGATGAACTGGATTTCTCTCGGTGGCGCGACGACCGCTACGCGTGCTCCTTGTCAGCGAGCAACTTGGCGATCACATCACCCAGCGGCTGCACATGTTGCACGAATTCGGGCAGCTCCCAGCTTTTGATGGCGTCCATGTTCACGGCGTCGGCCACCTGGAAACTACCGCTGCTCTCGCGCCGCAGCTCCAGCATGTGCGCACCGCAGCCCAGAGCGCGCCCCATGTCGGCGCAAAGCGTACGAATATACGTGCCTTTGCTGCAATGGACGCAAAAATCCACGTCAGGCAAGGCAATGCGCGACAACTCCAGCGCGTGAATGACAATGGGCCGGCTTTCGCGTTCGATGACCTCACCCTTCCGCGCCAGCTTGTATAGCGGCTTGCCGTCCTTTTTAATGGCTGACACCATAGGTGGCGTCTGCTGCTGCGGGCCAAGGAAGCGCGCAGCGACAGCCCGGACCTGCTCCGGCGTCACGCCACTGGCATCGGCTGTGGCCGTGACCACGCCAGTGCGATCTTCGGAGTCAGTCTCCACGCCAAGACGCATCGTGCCAGTGTAAACCTTGTCCTCGCTCAGCAAGCGGTCTTGGAGCTTGGTCGCATGCCCCAGCAAAAGCACCAACAGTCCAGTCGCGATGGGATCAAGCGTGCCACAGTGGCCCGTCTTGCTCAAATTGAAACGCGACCGGATGCAATTCACCACGTCGTGGCTGGTCCAGTCCATCGGCTTGTCGACCAGCAACAGGCCGTCGATCTCGTTCATAGTCCTTCGTGGCATGAAGTCTTTGCCCTCCAAAGAGGATCAACGTGAGTAAATGGCCGCAGGCTACCGTCCCGCCCCGCAGTGGCGGTAATGGGCGGCGGCGCCCGGCGAAAAAAAAACGCGGCGCGAAAATCCCTTATGCCTGCGTTTCGTCAGCCCCTGCTTCGGGTTCTTGGTCTGAGCCTTTGCTCTCGTCGACCTGCAGCGTATCCAGGATGGACATCACCCGGTCCGCCTTGGCGGCAGTCTGGTCCAGTTTGAAATGCAACCGCGGTGTGTACTTGAGGATCACTTTGCGCGACAAATCGTGCTGGATGTGCGCACGCTTCTTGGCCAGAAAGGTCAACACGGCCTTGCCTGCGAGCTCGTCACCGTACACGCTGACAAAGACCAGCGCCTCCCGCAAGTCCGGCGCAATCCGCACGTCGGTGACTGTCACCAAGGTCTTGATCTCAGGACTGACCAGCACCTCGAAGACCTGGCCCAATTCCCGACGCAACAACTCATTCACTCGCTTTAACCGATCTACAGCCACCACAACACCCCTGTGTTCACAACAATCTTATAACTCAGGAGCGATTTCAACAACCTCGAACAGCTCAATCTTGTCGCCGACCTCGAAGTCCTCAAAATTGTCCAAACGAATACCACATTCCAAACCGGCGTGCACCTCGCGCACGTCATCCTTGTAGCGCTTCAACGACTGTACCTGACCGTGGTAGATCAGTTCCTTGTCGCGATACACTTTCGCCTTCGCATTCACGCGCATCACGCCGGAATTGACGCGGGAACCGCAGATCTTACCAGCCTTGCTGACCTCGAAGACCTGAATGATCTCGGCCTCGCCCAACGGCGTTTCCTTGATATCGGGCTGCAGGCGGCCACGCATGGCCTTCTCCACTTCCTGGAGCAGCTCGTAGATGATCGAATACAGGCGAACGTCCACGCCTTTCTGCTTGGCAAAACGGTTCACGCCAGGCATCACGCGCACATGGAAACCAAGAATGACCGCCTTCGACGCCGCGGCCAACACCACGTCGTTTTCACTGATTTCGCCGACGCCGCTGTGGAGGATGTGGGCACTGATGCGGTCAGATTTGAGCTTGGCAATGCAGTCCGTAATGGCCTCCAAGCTGCCCCGCACATCGGTTTTGAGGATGATCGGCAGTTCGGGCTTCTCTTCCTTGGCCAGCATGCTGAACATGTCGTCAAGCGTAACCATGCGCTCGACGTTGAGATTGCCCTGCCGGGCTACCTGTATGGCCTCTTCCGCCAGTGTCCGGGCTTCGCGTTCGTTGGCACAGGCAAGAATCTTGTCGCCAGCATTGGGTACGCCAGACAAGCCCATGACCTTTACCGGCGTCGAGGGCGATGCCTTCTGCACGCGCCGGCCCTGAGAATCAATCAGCGCGCGCACCCGGCCATAACACTGCCCACAGATAACCGCGTCATTGAGTTTGAGCGTGCCATTGCGCACCAGAACGTGTGCAGTCGGGCCCATGCCGGTTTCCATTTGCGCTTCGATGATCAGCCCTTCAAAAGGCGCATCGGGATCAGCATTGAGCTCCAGCATTTCCGCTTCCAGCAAAATCTGTTCGAGCAGCTCGTTGATCCCCGCGCCGGTATGCGCCGACACCGGTAGCACTTCCGTTTCACCACCCCAATCACGAGGGGTAATGCCGTGCTGCTGCAGCCCCAGCAAAACTTTGTCCGGATTGGCTGCCGGCAAGTCCATTTTGTTCATCGCCACGATAATCGGCAAATTGGCGGCCTTGGCGTGGTTGATGGCTTCGACGGTCTGAGGCATGACGCCGTCGTCAGCGGCCACCACCAGCACGGCGATATCCGTCGCATTGGCGCCACGCGCACGCATGGCCGTGAAAGCCTCGTGGCCGGGCGTATCAAGGAAGGTGATGGTCTGATCACCAACCGTCGCCACACTCGCACCAATGTGCTGAGTAATGCCGCCTGCTTCGCCAGACGTCACATGGCTATGGCGGATGTAATCCTGCAACGATGTTTTGCCGTGGTCGACGTGACCCATGAAAACCACCACCGGCGGCCGCCCCACTTTCCGGTGCGGCCGCACACTAAGTGGAATCCGTGGCTCCTGGCCGCCCCTGTCGCGATCGCGACCCTTCTCCCGCCGCTCACGCACAAAGACAACACCATGACGCTCACAAATCTTCTCCACGAGCTCGACATCAAGCACCTGGTTGATAGCCGCAAAGATGTTCATGGTCATCAACAGACCAATGAGCTCGTTGGGCTTCTTCCCCAGGCCTTCGGCAAGATCACGCACCGTAATCGGCGCCTTCAAATGCAATTCCTTGGCGCCGGCTTCCTCGACGACAGCGGCGGCATCCTCGGCGTCCCCAGTCTCAGCCGTGGCGTCCGCGGCGACTTTTCTCGGGGGAACGGCAACATGGGCTTTTTTGCCAGCCGCATCTTGGTCAATCACAGCCTTCGCAACAGGCTTAGCCGCAGGCTTGGCCATAGACTTCCCGGCGCCGGTTTTCGCCGCCGGAACCGGCGGTGCTGGTGGCTTGTTGTCGGCCTTTTTCTGCTGCTCTTTTTGCCGTTCGGCGATGACAAAATCGCGAATTAAGTCCGCAGTATCGGCCTCTAGGGTGCTCGAATGACTCCGGACGGTACAGCCTTCAGTTTCCAGCAGGGCCATGAGCTCCTTGTTGGTCAGGCCGAGTTCGCGGGCCAGTTCATATACTCTCACACGGTCACTCATTGGCTTTGGGCCTCCACTTCTATGTTTACGCAAAAGCAATCATCGTCTTCACGGCCCCGCCAACGCCCTGTCACCAGATCATTGTGTCCCGGTATCTTCAGAACCGGAAGCGAGCGTCGGCCGCGGCCACGCCGTCGGCCGATTACACGCCGAGTGCATCTTGAGCAGCTTTCATAATTTCCGTCGCCCGATCGGCATTGAGACCGGGCAGTTCAGCAATGTCGCTCTCTTCACCGGCAACAATGCCTTCTAGACTGGCAAAGCCATTGGCCACCAACACGGCTGCGGCCTCCGGCCCAATCCCAGCAACCTTCGCCAGGCTGTCAATCGCACGGCGCACCCGCTCCTCAAAGTCGTCCACCTTGTTGTCGGCCAGTTCCGCCGCCCGCTGGATATCGATGCGCCAGCCGGTCAGCTTGGAGGCCAAACGGGCATTCTGGCCCTTCTTGCCGATAGCCAGCGACAACTGGTCTTCCTGAACTTCAATGCGAATTGACTTGCGCTCGGTATTGACCTCCATGCGGGCAATCTTCGCCGGCTTCAGAGCGTTGGTCACGAAAACCCGCACGTCTGAATCCCACTGCAGAATATCCACTTTTTCGCCACCCAGCTCGCGAACGATGGTCTTCACCCGGGTCCCACGCAGGCCCACACAGGCGCCAACGGGGTCCACTCGCGGCTCCTTGGACGACACCGCGATCTTGCTGCGATAACCTGCTTCGCGGGAAACCGCTTTGATCTGCACCAGGCCTTCGCTGATTTCCGACACTTCCCGCTCAAAGAGCCGCGCCACAAATTCCGGGTGGGAGCGCGACACGTAGAGGCTCGGGCCAGGTTTGTCAGCATTGATCTCAACCAGCAAGGCAGTGATCAGGTCGCCGGGCTCGTAGTCCTCACCAGGTATGCGATCGCTGTGCCGCATCATGCCCTCGGCAGTGCCGATGCTGATAATCACTTCGCCGCGCTCCACGCGCCGCACTTCACCATTGACCAACTGCATAAGCTGATCCTTGAACACATCGCAAATGTTGCGCTTCTCGACCTGCCGCAGCCGCTGCATGATCACCTGCTTCGCAGTTTGAGCCGCAATGCGACCAAAATTCTCCGGCGTGACTTCCCACTCAATTTCATCACCGCAACGCACCTCGGGATACTTCACCCGCGCCTCGCTGATGGCAATTTCCTCTTCGGGGTGCTCAACAAGGTCCACCACAAAAAGCTTCGCCAAGCACTGAATCGCACCCGTTTTGCGGTCAATCTGCACGTGTAAATCCCGGGTGGCACACACCGCCTTGCGGGCGGCGGACTCCAGGGACTCTTCCACCAGGGCGATAAGAGTCTCGTGATCAATACCGCGCTCGCGCTCCAAAGACTCTAAATTGACTAAAAAATCATTATTCATAGCTACCACCCCTGGCACAATTGCCCGCGTTGTGCCTCATTCGCTGAAGCATTTCTGCCGATACAAAAAACTTCCCACGCATTCTTACACACGAGGGAAGTGACCGTGATTGCAAAATTGTCCTGTCATAGCCCACTACGGCCATGTCACCAACGGGACTACCCCGCTCCGTGATCCGTCTGCGTCGTGCATAACAATATAGCGCTGTAGGGCACAATAACAACCTATTTTGTCAGCAGGACGACATGTTTCAGTAATCGGTCACCCATTGAGAATTGAGCCATAGAGCTTCTGGCTGAGTCAAACGTGCCCGTTTCCCTGGCCGCGGAGCGGCAGAAGCGCTGAAAGCGCGAAACATACCAGCCCAGGGC
>JAQWBY010000184.1 GCA_028706165.1 Lentisphaeria bacterium
AGCTCGCCATATGGCGCATTATCTGATATTGAACGCGAGGTGATCCTTAACAAAGGCACGGAACGGCCCTTCACCGGCAAATACTACCAAAGCAGCGAGCAGGGTGTCTATGCCTGCCGGAATTGCGGTGCACCGCTCTACAGCGCTGATGATAAATTTCAGTCTGAATGCGGTTGGCCGGCCTTTGACGACGAGATACCTGGGCAAGTTCGTCGCAGCCGTGATGCCGATGGCCGCCGCGTGGAGATCACCTGTGTGCGTTGTGGCGGCCACCTCGGCCACGTTTTCACGGGCGAAGCCATGACGGCCAAGGACACGCGCCATTGTGTCAACTCGGTGTCGCTGGTCCACGAGGGCACTGACAGCGCGCGGATTCGCCGGGCGGTATTTGCCGGCGGTTGTTTCTGGGGCGTTGAGACGCTGCTGGCGTCTCAGCCGGGCGTACTGGCGGCAGTGAGCGGCTACACGGGCGGCGCTCTGGCTAATCCGAGTTACCGACAGGTCTGCGCCGGCAATACCGGCCATGCCGAGGCCGTGCAGGTCTTCTATGATCCCGCGCTGACGGACTTTCTTAGCCTCTGCCGATATTTTCTGGAAATACACGACCCGACGCAATTCGAACGGCAGGGCCCCGACATTGGCTCGCAGTACCGCTCGGCGATTTTTTATGCAGACGACGAACAGAAACGCATTGCCCAAGCGCTGCTGGATGTACTCAAAAAGCGCGGCGTTGCCGTGCAAACTGCTCTGGAGCCGCTGGGGCGTTTCTGGAATGCCGAGACCTACCACCAGGACTACTACGCGAAAAACGGCAAACGACCGTACTGCCACGCGTGGCAGCAGCGCTTCAGCAGTGACGAGATGACGGCGCTGGCGGCGGAACTGGGCCTGAAAAGCAAGACTCGCGCCGGCGGCACCGGCGCAGAAACAGCAAAGGGCGAGACCATGTCCATATACGATTATACGGTGAAAACGGCTGCGGGCGACGACGAATCACTGGGTATTTACAGGGGCAAGGTGCTGCTCATTGTCAACGTCGCCAGCAAATGCGGTTTCACGCCCCAGTACCAAGGGCTGGAAGAACTCTACAAGACCTACGGCGAGCGCGGTTTGGTGGTACTGGGCTTTCCCTGCAACCAGTTCAAGTCGCAGGAGCCCGGCAGTGACGCCGACATTCAGGAGTTCTGCCGGCTGAATTACGGAGTGAGTTTCCCGGTCTACGCCAAGATTGACGTCAATGGCGACTCTGCGCATCCGCTGTTCAAGTACCTCAAGGAACAGAAGGGCGGCGTCCTCGGCCGGGCCATCAAATGGAATTTCACCAAATTCCTGGTGGGGGCTGATGGGACAGTCATTGACCGCTATGCGCCGACAACCAAGCCGCAGGACATCGCTAAGGACATTGAAAAGGCACTGGCGGCCGTGGCGAAGTAAGCAGGTGTGCTGACGACGTACAACGGGTATGGCAATGCCCTTAATTATGTGAATTGTGATGCACGAGGTATTCCGCACGGCTCAGCTCCGTGACCGTAAAGGCGGGCTCCGAGTTTATCCAGGCGCCAGACGAGCTCCGCCACCTCGCTATAGCGCGGCGGGACACAATGTGTCATGCAAGTATGGCACCCTCCGGGCGCGATGGTATGTGTGTTGCCACACCCTTGGTTGTGGCGCCCTTCGGGTGCCTCACCTAGAGTTATGCATGGTGAGGCCCTTTGGGGCGAAAACCACCGTCACGGCGGCATTTATCCTGGGTGCGCCATCGTCCCAGCGGCAATTGCGCGCCTGCAGGTGTCGACGCCAAGTTGCAAGTATACCATTAGCGACATTTTTTCTGGCCCCCACTCGACACGTCTTCTTCCCGGCTTTCTGAGGTAAAAAAGCCGTTACTTCCTCTTCTTCCAATGCCACTCAGCCGGGGCTAAGCGAATGCTACTCTTGGGCACTTTTCTCATTGCCATACACATTAGGCTTCTGCCGTTACGCGGTCAGGGATGCCGGGCGCGCCTGGGGCTGCTTGATGCGCTCCGGTTGGTATCAATGAGTGAGGGGGCACATGAAGACGGTGAAGGATTGTTACGGCGGTTTTCAATTCCGGGGTATAGGGGCTATCTTTTGAGTATTCCGGCAATGACGTCTGCCTGGAACGGTCTTCTGTCGGAGCGAGAGAACGAATTATGGAATAGGGATAATCCCTGCACTAAGAAGGAGAAACACGATGAAGACATTACTCGCATCGCTAGCCGCTATTTTGGTATCGACCTGCGTCATGGCTGAGACCAAGCCAATCAATCTCAGTCTTACCCCGGAAATTGCCGTGCATGACAGCAGCACATTCATCAAGGGCCTGACCTTGAGCATCTGGGGTGAAAATGAGCAGTCCTCTTTGGCGCTGGGTATTGTCAACGGGACGAAGGGCAACAGTTCTGGCTTCAGCTGGGCGTTTATGCTCAATTACGCCGACAATTATACGGGCGTGCAGTGGGCGCCGGTTAATTATACCAAGGGGAATTTCATTGGCTGGCAGGACGGCTGGGTCAACTACACCGGCGGCGGGATGAAGGGACTGCAGTCGGGTATTGTGAACTATGCGGTGACTGTCACGGGACTGCAATTAGGGATAGTGAATATTGCTGAAACCGCCGATTCCAGTGTGCAGATCGGCTTGGTGAACATCATCCACAGCAACGACGAGTGGTTCAAGGCCCTGCCCGAGGAATTGGCGCCTGGCATGATCTTCGTCAACTGGGGCTTCTGAGAGACGTTTTGTGCTCCCTTGGCTTCACTGCCGGGAAGCGCATGCACCCATAATCAAGCTCTCACGAGATGAGGTGATGGGTTCATAATCACCAACGCCCGCCGCAGGTAACAGACTTGCGGCGGGCGTCGGTCATTATATTAGTTGATGGACTTCAGGGCGAATGCACTGTGTCCATAGTGGTTGGGCGACTACCGAGTCAGCTGTGCAGACGTCCTGCGTTGAGCGGCGTGCCTGGCAGGTGACTACAAACCAAGGCAAACAAGGTGTCGGGCACTTAGGTGTCCGCCACGAGGGGAATGCGTGATGCTCAAAGAATAATCATCACGCGGAGTTATTTCTGGTCATAGCCGGTTATTTTTCCAACGGTTCGCCGGCTTTTCTCCAGCCCGAGAGACCACCGGAGAAATGCTTGATGTTGGTGTAGCCGAGTTTGCGTGCGGCGTTGACGCCACCGCGGTAGGCCAGGCAGCGGGGGCTCCCGCAATAGGCGACGATCAGCGCACTTTTGTCTGCTGGCAGAAGGGTCGCCAGCTTCTCTTCTGATGCTTCGAAGTCGATGGCACCGGGCAGATGACCCTTGGCGTAGGTCTGACTGCCGTTGCAATCAAGAAGGACCACGGCTTTGTCGGCGATGGCTTTTTTGAGATCGGCAAGGCTAATGTCTTCGGTCTTGTTTTGTGCTTGGGCGGCGTCTTGGGCATAGAGCGCAACCGAGAGAAGACAGGTCATGACGAGTAATCCACATAATGTTGCTTTCATGATGCACCTCCAAAGTGATGTTTTGGTTACCGGTAGTTCATTCGCGGCCGACGTTCTTGCGTAGAGCGTGGTAGCGGCCATGCAAGGAACGTGTTATTAAGATACGTCCGCGAACGACTTGTTCCCTGAATGTTTTTTCTTTGCTCAGCGGTGTCAATGATGCCGTCGCCGTGAGCATTGGGCGGCAGCGCATTATCGTGATAGTAGCAGCTCTTATCGTCTGCTGTTCATTGCAAAGCGCCTGCGGGCCTTTACCTTAATCGGGTTGCAGCGCGAGCGGGGGGGGCAGCGGGCTGCGCAGGGGGATACCTATACACAAGCGCCTGGCGATGCCCGGCAGCCAAGTGGACTGACACGACAATGAAGAGCCTTTTTGACCACGTCCGCGAAAAAAAGATGAAAGACGAGCAGCCCCTGGCTGCCCGCATGAGGCCGCGGACGCTGGACGAGTACATCGGGCAGGAGCACATCTTGGCGCCGGGGCGGCTGCTGCGGCGGGCGATCCAGGCCGACCAATTGTCATCGCTGATTTTCTATGGGCCGCCGGGCACCGGCAAGACCACGCTGGCCAGCGTGATTGCCAACACAACGCGCAGCAGCTTTGTGACTCTTAACGCCGTCATGGCGGGCATTGCCGACCTGCGGGACATCACCACTGCGGCGCAGCGGCGGCTGGGCGAGTTTCAGCAACGGACCATCTTGTTCATTGACGAAGTTCACCGCTGGAACAAGGCGCAGCAGGACGCGCTGTTGCCGTGGGTGGAAAATGGCACGGTGATCCTCATTGGCGCGACCACTGAGAACCCGTATTTCACCGTCAATCGGGCACTGGTCAGCCGGAGCCGGATTTTTCAGCTCAAGCCGCTGACCGAGGAGCACATCAAAGCGATTGTCCACCAAGCTCTGCTTGATTCCGAACGCGGTTATGGCACCCAGCGGGTCGATATTGCTGAGGACGCGCTGGCGCATCTGGCTGGTGTCGCCAATGGCGATGCCCGGGCGGCGTTGAACGCCATTGAGTTGGCCGTGGAGACTACCGAGCCTGACGCCGAGGGCAAGGTGCACATTGACATGGCCGTTGCTGAAGAGTCCATCCAGCGCCGGGCGGTGCTGTATGACAAAGAGGGCGACTATCATTTTGACACCATCAGCGCTTTTATCAAATCCATGCGCGGATCGGATCCCGATGCGACGCTGTACTGGCTGGCCAAGATGGTCTATGCCGGTGAAGACCCGCGTTTCATCTTCCGGCGCATGATCATCTTCGCCAGTGAGGACATCGGCCTGGCTGATCCACACGCGTTGCCTTTCGTCATGGCCGCGGCGGAGTCCTTCGACCGCATTGGCCTGCCGGAGGGCCATTTCCCGCTGTCGCACGCAGCGCTGTATTGCGCGACGGCGCCGAAGTCCAACTCCGTGATGGGCTTTTTTGACGCCATGAAAATGGTCGCCAACGAGCGCGAGGGTGAAGTGCCCAACCACCTGCGCGATGCCAGCCGGGACAAGGAGGGCTTTGGTCATGGTGTCGGCTATCAGTATCCCCACGCCTACCGCGATCACTGGGTAGCCCAGCAGTACCTGCCCAGTTCGCTGCAGGGGAAGATTTTCTACGAGCCCGGCGTCATCGGTTTTGAAAAGGATCTGGCGGACGTCGTGCGCCGGCGCCGCGAGATTCAGCTGGCGGCCTTGCGGGAAAATGAGCAGTCGCTGGCGCCGCCGGAAATCCTCAGCTTCAGTCCGGTGGACAAGGCGAGCGAGCGCTGGTTGGCCCGGGCGGTTGACGCCCTGGGACCGCAGCTGGCGGGCATCCGCGAACGGCTTTTTGCCGTGCGGCGCCTGCAGCGCCATGAGCTGGTGCTGGATATCACAGCCGACAGCGGCGCGTTCACCTGGGAGGCCTTGCGGCAGGTGCCCGAGGGCGGGGTGTGGTCGCTGGTGGGCAACGAGCAAGCCGCCGGCGTGCTCCGGGATCAAGCGGACAACCTGCCGGACCTGCTGCGGCCTCAGATCGTTGTTGGTCAGCCCACGGACTTACCGGCGATGCTGGCGGCCAGCGCCGGTGAGGAGATTACCTTCGATTTCGTGGTTGGGCGGAATCTCTTCGCCAACGTGTCCGAGCGCGAAGCGCTGGCGGGTGTTTTGGCTGGCCTGCTGCGGCCTGATGGCAGTATCAGCCTCTGCGAGAATTTGCCGCGGCGCAGCCAGCGCCTGAGCGAGTTCCTCGTGGCTGGCGCGGCGGTTGCTGCTGGAGTCGTCGTTCCGTCGGCGCTTCTGGAACGCTATCGCCGGGCGGAGGAGGCTGTGTACCATGACGCCCAGGACCCGGTCGTGAACTGGGATGTGCCCGAGCTCGAAGCAGCATTGGTGGCGGCTGGTCTGAAAGTGCATGCGGAACTGGCCCATTTCCATCGTCAACAGCCTATCAGTATGCAGCAACTTGTGCGCTGGTTCGATGGGGCGCCTGGGAGTTATGCTGAGCGCCTGCGGCGACATGGCCTGAACGACGACGAGTTGCAGGCCTGCCGGCAGCTGCTGCAGCGGGTCTTTGCGGCCGCCCCCGTGACGTGGACGACTACTGCGGCCTATATCGTGGCTAGCCGGGGCAGTGTGACGCAGCCATGACCGACGCCATTGAGACTGAATATCTAGTACTGCGAAAAGTCCCCTTTGGCGAGGGCGATCTCATCGTCAACGGCATCACCCCCGAGCAGGGCAAAGTGGCCTTTTTGATCTATCATGCCCTGGGCAGTGGCAAGCGCCGCTTCCCGCATTTTGATCTCTTCCGGTGCCTACAGGTGCGTTACACACCGGGAAAAAATGATTTGCAGAAATGCCAGGACAGTGAATTACTGGAGGACTTCAGCGGGGTGTCGGCCGACTACGGCACTTTCCAGGCCGCGTGCTGGCTGGCGCGCTTCGCGCTGGACAACGTGTTGCCTGGGGTCGCTCACGAACATTTTTTTCGGGCGTCATGCAATGCCTGCCGGGCTTTGGCGGCGCGGGCGCTGCCGCCGGCGGCGATACTCAGCGGGGCCTGCCTGGTTTATCTCTACGAAGCGGGTTGGCTGAGTGACTACCAAGACTCACCGCAGACCGTCCGGCAATGCCAGCGGCTGATTGATATGGCCATGGGTGTCGCAACAGCACCGGCGCTGACTGAGCGCAACTGGCAGGACATTTTTGCCTGGTGCAAAGGCCTGCTGCTGCAGAGTGACTGTGCGGTTCCGCAGGATTAAGCCAAGGAATGCTCTTAGCTTAACGATTTCCCTGGCGCCAGTTGTTTCAACCAAAACAGCCTTATGTCATCGCGGCATTTTATTGCCGCGAGGCGGCAGAAGCGCTGAAAGCGCGAAATATACCAGCCCAGGGCAAGCAGCGCTGAAAGCGCGCGCCGCCCTGGGTAAAGCGTCAACTAAGGCGTGTTCCTCGGCCTCTTTGCCCCCAGTCGGCGAAGCTGACTGGGGGCAAAGAGGCAATGGAACTCATTGCCTGCGGCAGTATTGCGCGCTGCGGTCCATCGTCGATGGTCTTTTAGGGCGTCGCGTCGCCTTCGGCGTCGCTTGCCCTGGGCTATCTTAGGTCGCGCCTTCGGCGCTCAAAACCTCGGCGAATGATCTTGTGCATGATAACCAACTAACACCTCGCCAACCATTGCCAGTACACTAAGTGAAGAGCATTGAACTAAGCGAAGCTTTGTGAACACAGGGCCTTGACGGCTTCCAGATCGCTGCAGAGCTTAAGCAGCAGTTTCTGCAGGGTGAGGATGTCGCAGAGCCGCGCCGTTTCGGTGGGGCTGTGGTTGCCGGTGGTTGCCAGCAGGATGGGGTACACCGCTGCGTCGCAGCCCTGCTGGGGAAAGGCCCGGGCATCGGTGCCGCTGTAATTGTAGATTTCGGTCTGTAGGGGCAGATCCCAACGCCGGCACCATTCCTGGATGCATTCGGCCTGTTTGGGCCCCAGGACGACCGACTTGTCGCTGATGGTCAAGACCGGGCCGTTGCCGAGTAGCACACCTTGTTCCTCGTCGGCGTAGGTGGCGTCCAGGCAGATCACCAGGTCGGCTTTGCAGGCCTTGGCCAGCACGGCGGCGCCAAAGCCGGTGAATTCCTCCTGGGCTGTCGCAGCCAAGACGATATTGACCGCTTGCGGGCAGCCGACAGACGCCACGCTGGAAAAGGCCTTGGCCAGCATAACGAGCTGGTGACAGCCCAGGCGATTGTCGAGAAAGGGCGCCGTGACATCCCCATGCGTTTCCTCGAAGGTCGGCGTGAAACAGATGCGGTCGCCGCGGGAAATCGGTTGCTGGCATATCACTTGGAAGCTGCCGGGG
>JAQWBY010000185.1 GCA_028706165.1 Lentisphaeria bacterium
TGCAACGGCGCGCGTGGGAAAAAAGGGAAAAAGAAAGTAAGGCCGCTCGTGTTGATACTCACCGGCCCTAGGGACGCCTGGGACCTGGGGGACTTTCGGGACCGGTTGGCGGTGGCGTTTGGGACTCCGGAGCATTCGACTGCAATCGACGGCATTCGACGGCAATCGACGGCATTCGGCGGCAATCGACGGCAATCGACAGCAATCGACGGCAATCGACGGCAATCGACGGCAATCGACGGCATCCGTCTTTACTAGCCAGCATTATACCGTCTCGGCAGCTTCGTGGTCAGGGATTTCGTTTCCAGATGCCGATGATTTGTCCGACGTACTGGCAGTGGTAGCTGTTTTCGCCGTATTTGAAGCCGATATCGCCAGTGATGAGGTCTTGGGTGAGGGGTACCTTGGCGATGCGTTTGCAGACGATGACGAGTCGCGCCTGTTGGTAGGTGACGCCGCCTTCGGGGGTGGCGATGGGGGTGAAGCCGGCCTCGGTGACCTTGTCGGTATCGCGGCCGGATTTGCGGCCGAAGATATTGGCCAGTGCGGGCCTGGCGTCGCGGTCCATGAAGGACATGGTGAACATATCGCTTTGTTCCATGAACTGGTAGGTAAAGCGGTCGGTATGGACGAAGACGAAGGCGACGGGCTTGCCCCAGAGGATGCCGGTGCCGCCCCAGCCGGCGGTCATGCTGTTGTAGCTTTCGGGCGTGCCGCCGGTGAGCAGGAACCACTCGTCGCGAATGTACGCATTGAGGTTGCCGGGGAGCTGATCAAAACCGATTTTGCTGAAGAGTTTTTCGCATTCGCCGGCGGGCTGGGGTTTGACTCGTGCCGGCGGCAGCGGGTCCTGCGCAAACAACGACATGGCGGAGAGCATGGCCAGAGAACTGAGCAGGAGGGGGACGCGGGGCATTGGCTGCAGGTCCTTTCCGGTTGGGTGAGGTCAGGGATGATACAGGCTGTGCACGGGACTATTTCACTTTGGCCTTGAGGCAAATCACGGAAGCAGGAGGAATGGCCAGCTTGCTGGTCGTACCCTCGCTGGTCGTCGGGCAGACACAGTCTGGCATTGCGAAGGTGTTGCAGGCACGGACGCTGTTGCTGGTCAGGGTGGTGATTTCGGCATCGCTGCCGAGCTGGAAACCGACGGGTTCCAGGGCGACCTCGGCGCTTTCGGTCAGGCTAAGATTGGCGATCGTGAGCGTGAGGACTTTGTTGCGGATGGACGCCGAATGGGACAGAATGGGCAGCGTGGCCGGCTGGCGTGGGTCGCTGGTAGCGTTGGCACCACTGTCGTCTTCGGCAATACAGCGGATGGCGTTACCGCCCTGGTGGTGCTGATACATGTCGAAGACGTGGTAGGTTGGCGTGGTAATGCAGTTTTTCTCGCTGGCGAGGAAGAGACAGTGGAGATTATTGGCCAACTGAGCGATGTTGGCCATGCGAATTTTGTCGCAGTGGTTATTGAAGACATTGAGGGTCAGTGCGGCTACGAGCGCATCGCGCATGGTGCTTTGCTGTTCGAAGAGATTGCGGCCCTGGCTGGGGCCGGAGCCTTCGGGGTGCCAGCAGCCCCATTCGTCCACAACCAGACGGGCGTAGTTTTGCATGCCGAAGCCCGAGATGAGCTGCCAGTTGCGTTCAATGACTGCTTCGATGCCGGCGGCTTTGACGAGCATCTGGTAGTATTCCAGGTCGGTGAATTCGGTGGCGTGGCCGCAGGCGGAGCAGTAGTAATGCACGGAATAGCCCTGCATGTGGTGTTCGGATGGTTCGAAGTGCTGGAGGAATTTTTCCGTCCAGCGCCAATCGCCGCCGTTAGGGCCGCAGCCGATAAGTTCGAGGCCGTTGCCGCTGTTGGCCATGATGGCTGAGTACTTACGGAATTCGTGGGCGTAGACTTCGGGCGTCATATTGCCGCCGCCGCCCCAGCATTCATTGCCCACGCCCCAGAAATGCACTCGGAACGGCTCGGCCGAGCCGTTCTGTTCGCGTAGGCGGGCCATGGATGTCGAGCCCGCCGGCGAGTTGCAGTAGTCGATCCAGTCTCGTATGACCATGGGCGACTGCGACGTGATGTTGGCGGCAAAATACGGCTCGGCGCCGACCAGGCGGCAGAAATCAATGAACTCGTGGGTGCCCACGGCGTTGGACTCCAGGCGCTGATCGCGCTGATGCCACCAGTTGAGGCGCACCGGCCGTTCGTCACGGGGGCCAATGCCGTCGCGCCAGTCGTAGGTCTCGGCAAAACAGCCGCCAGGCCAGCGCAGCACGGGCGGGCGGATCGCGCGAAATTTTTCCACGAGGCTTTTACGGAAGCCGCGGATATTGGGCACGGGCGAGTCTTCGCCGACCCACAGGCCGTCGTAGAAGACGCCGCCGATGTGTTCGCTGAAGTGGCCATAGATCATGGGATTGATGGTGCCGATGGCCAGCGGCTTGACGAGGTAGAGTTTTTTCATGGTGCTGGGGAGGGGCTAGTGGTGGAATGGCTTTGGCGGCTGTGGCGGATGGCGGTAGCGCGTAGGGCGCGCGAGAGGCACGGAGCAAAAACAATACACTCATATGCTCAAATTTGCCACGATGTGGGCGCTGTCGAGCATGGGCCTTGGTCAATAAAAAAGTGTCCGAAGCGTTGTTGCACGAGTGTAGAATTTGAAGTGTGGAGGCCATGATATGTACTTAGAGAAGATCATTAGCGCCAATGGTCTGCGCTGCTGGGTGAATTTCGGGCAGGAAGACATCCGTCTGGAAGATGGCACGCTGGTCCCAGCGCGGAATTTCACCGTGAGCAAGCCATAAGGAGAGAATAGGGCAGGCATGGGTATACTTGAACAGAGTGGTTATATCGACGTATCAGGGCGAGCCATTTACGGCACGCATTATCTACCGGCCGACGCGCCACTGCGCGCGGCCTTGCTGCTGGCCGAGCCCTTTGGCGAAGAAAAGCGCTGCGCGTTCCGCATGCTCGTGCGTCTGGCGCGACAGCTCGCCGCGCGCGGTGTAGCCGTCATGCGTTACGATGCCAGCGGCACCGGCGATAGCGCCGGCAAGCACGGCGAGGCCGAATGGCGGCACTGGCAGGACGAACTGGCCGCACAAATCGCTTTGGCCCGCGAACTACCCGGCAAGCCGCCGCTGATGCTCGCTGGCGCCCGCGCCGGTGCCCTGCTGGCCGCCGAGGCAGCCAGCAGGGCAACTGCCACTGGCGGCTGCTTGCGAGCGCTTATCTTGCTTGAGCCGCTCCTCAGCGGCGACGAGCTCCTGCGTGACCTCGAACGGCGCCAAAAGATCAAGGACATGATGAGCGGCGGTGCCAAGAATGCCGCCGCCGCCGAGCTGTGGTCGGCCGGCCAAGCGGCTGATTTCGGCGGCTTCCTGGTGGGGTCGGCCATGGCCGAGCAACTCCGGGCTGCGCAGCTGCTGACGAGTTTGGCCGCTACGCCGGCGGATTGCGCGCTGCAGCTGCTGCGGGTGTCCGGCGCCAAGAATTTTCCTCCGGCCTGGCAGGACTTGGTTGCGGCGGTGACGGCTCGTGCGGGCAGCTCGGCACAGGTGATCGCTGACAAGCCCTTCTGGGGTCAGCTTGATTATTACGAGTCGGACGTCGTGATCGACGCCGTCACGGATTTTGTTGTAAGTCACATTGGTTAATATGCATGAGGTGATGATGTTACGTTCTTGTACTGCGCGTGTTGTTTCAATATTGGCATTGTTGTCCTTGTTGGTGCCGGTGCTTTTTGCGGGTGACACCGTTCGTCCCGGCCTTGAGGACATGGAATCCTGGTCAGTGCAGGTGGCGCAAGAGGAAACTGCGCTGGTCATGGCGCTGAAGGAGCCCCTGCTGACCGGGTTGGATGTCGAAGCGGCCCTGCAGGACTGGTTTGACGGCCGACTGCTTGACAGCCAGGGCAAGAAAGCCGAGGCGCTGATCAAATGGCAGGAAGGCCTGGGAAAATTGTCTGGCCTGCAGCCATTACCGCAGCCGCAGTGGGGCGGCATTCCCGATGCGAGTTTCACGGTCCTGGCCGATCTGCGCATGGGCTCTTTTCCCAATGTGGGCTTGCAGGTCGTGCAGTGGACGGTGGATAATCTCAAGCAGTACGGCGTGCTGTTGTTCCCGAAAGAGCGGCCGGCAGACGCTGAATACCCGCTGATTTTGTACTGCCACGGCGCAGCATTCGGCGTTCCCAATAGCTTCTGCCTGTGGCTGGCGGAGCTGGTGGAGCAGGGCTATGTAGTCATTGGCCCGGCCATGCGCGGCGAAGACCTCTTTCAGATGCAGCTGGCGATCAATGGCCAGATGCTCAAAAGCGAGGGGGAAATCGAGAATCTCGATGGTGAGGTCAATGACTGTCTGTCCATGCTGAGCGCGGCCTGGAAATTGCCCTACGTGCGCAAGAACGAGTTTGCCATGATCGGCCATAGCTTCGGTTCCGGCGCCGGGCTGCTGACGGCGGCGCGTGCGGGTGACAAGGCGAAGGCGGTGGTGAGCTACGACGCGTGGCTGGTCAACCCGCAACGCTACTACTGGGACCGCATGGCGCGCGGCGCCAACAACTGGCTGTCGTGGGCGGACTTCTGCAACCAGCCCGTGCCCGATCAGCTGCGCGGACTGATGACGCGCAGCATTGTTCATAACGCCTGGCGTTTACAATGCCCGCTGCTGCTCTTCATGGGTGATGCCTATGACGGCAGCGTCTTCCACCTCAGTCACGCCGATCTGCGTCGCGAACTGGACAAGCATGGCAAAAAATACGTCTACGAACCGGTGCCGGACGGCGACCACAATTTCGTCCTCCGCATCGGTAGTGAACCCGCACTCTATGCACTGAAAAAACAACAGGCATTCCTCAATACGCACTACCCGCCATTGGCACAAGAAAACACGAAAGACGCTGAGCAGAACGCGGCAGGCGCGGCGGCCGTCGATGCCAAGCAGAATGCGGCGGGCGAGGTGGAGAAATGACGACGATGCTGCAAAGCGACATCCAGATCAGCCCTGAGGTCCGGGAGCAGGCCGTGTCTTTCGTGGTTAACGGCGAGACACTGCGGGGCATTCTCTGCCTGCCGGCGTCTGGCAAGGCCCGCGCGGGGCTCATTTTTACGCATGGGTGGAGCGGCAATCGCCACGGACCGGCCGGTATGCTCTGCAGCTTGGCGCGCAGTTTCGCCGTTGGCGGCGTCGCGTCCCTGCGCTTTGACTTCCGTGGCCGCGGCGAAAGTGATGGCGACGGCTTGAATGCGACATTGACGACTATGGCGGACGATCTGGTTGCGGCGACGGCTTATTTCTGTGAGCACACGCAGCTGTCGCGGCCCTGGTATCTTGGGCTGTGTTCGGGTGGCAACGTGACGATTGGCACCCTCAATCGCCTGCCGCAGGCACAGGGCTTGATCATGTTGTCGGTCTATCCCTTTTCTGATGGTGACGCCTTCGGCCGCGATATGCACCGTACGCTGCATTACGTCAAGGTGTATTGGCACAAGGCTTGCCGGGGCGAGACCTGGCGGCGCCTTTTCCAGGGCGATGTCCATCTCAAACAAGTGGGCAATGTACTCTTTGGCCATCTCCTCAAACGCGGCGCGAATAAACGCAAGGAGGGCGAGGGCGCAAAGGACGCAAACGCCAGCGCTGGCAAGGACGCCGGCGCCGCTGGCGCCGCGCGGGTGAAAGGGCAGGTCGCCAAGGCTGCGGCAGCAGAGAGCCGCCTGCAGGGTAAGGACGCGCCGAAGAAGCACCTCGCCAAGCTCCGCGCGGACCTACCGGGGCTGATGTTCTACGGCACTGCCGATCCCGATGCACCAGCAGCCATGACCTACTTCGGCGACTACATCCGCGAGAACAAGCTGCCGATGCGCATTGAGGTACTGGAGGGCGCCAACCACAATTTCTCCTCGCAGGCATGGCTGGACGCCATCGCCCGCCAAGCCCTCGAATTTATGAATAAGTGAGGGCAGGGCGAGGTAAGCGGTCAGTAACCAACCCGGTGGGGAAAACACCGGGGACAATTTGCAGGGCCCCCACGGTCAACTGCCGCCCACCCATTACCCATGAGGGGCTAACCAGGCAGCGGGTTTCATCGGAGCAATGTTCTTCACATGTAACGCGGCAATCGCCGGCGATGAGTTGATTGGTAACCATGCCCAAGATCATTCGCCGAGGTTTTGAGCACCGAAGGTGCGCCCTAAGATAGCCCAGGGCAAGCGCCCGCAGGGCGCGTCGCCCTGGGTAAGGTGCCCCAACCCAAAAGAGCCCTAAAAGGGCGGCCTAAAAAAACTGCGACGAAGGGTCACACGCAAAATTGCCGCAGCAATCAACGGGTTCCATTGCCTCTTTGGCTTCAGTCAGCTTCGCCGACTGAAGCCAAAGAGGCTGAGGAACACGGACCAATATGCCGCGCTACCCAGGGCGGCGCGCGCCTTCGGCGCCGCTTGCCCTGGGCTATCTTAGGCCGCGCTTTCAGCGCTTCTGCCGCTTCGCGGCGGAAAGGCATGACGAGAAAAGGCTGCTTGTTTGAAACAACAAGTTGCGGCAACTCTGGTCAGGGTTTGGCCGTTCCGGTGAGGGTTGGCCAGGGCTTGCCGAAGAAGACAAAGTTGGCCTTGTGCTCGAATTGGGCGCTGCCGTCGTCGTTGAAATGACAGATGAAGCGGACAACAAAGGGCGCTTCCACATAACAAAGACGCAGTTCGAGCTCGTTGTCGGTAAGCCAAGTCATGGTGGCAGCGCAGGGCTCAAAGGGCTCGCCAGCGAAGCCCTGGGCATTCCAATGCCAGCGGTCCACGGCACCGTGGACGCAGCGGCGGTCCTTTTGCGAGAAATGCATGACGACGTCTGCACCGTGCTCATCGGTCGTGATGTCGATTTGCTTGACGCCGACGTCATTTTTGGCGATGGCGAAGGAGCCGTTCCGGACAGGCGCCTGCGGCAGCGCAGAGCGCGGCGGCGTGGGTAGGTGGAGGTTGTTGAGGCGTTCGCGTAGGGCGCGCTGCGCGGTCGGCGCGTCACGTAGGGCGTGCGGGTGGCAGGCGGGGAGAATCTTGTCCCAGACGACATCGAGGACGCCCTGGAGATTACCGACGCCACTGGTGGCAGCCACGACCAGCTCAGTGGCCGGGTGGACGACACAGAATTGCCCATAGGCGCCATCGCCGCGGAAGGCATGGTGTCGGCAGCGCCAGAATTGGAAGCCGTAGCCCTGTTTCCAGTCAGGTTCCTTGTTCATGGCATTGCTGATTTGTTTGCTGGTGGCCATGGCGACCCATTCGGCGGGGACGATTTGCTGGCCCTGCCATTGGCCCTGCTGGAGGTACAGCTGGCCGAATTTGGCGATGTCCTCGGTGCACAGCTTTAGTCCCCAACCGCCGATGTTGATGCCCGCCGGGCAGCATTCCCAGGTCGGGCGGGCGATGCCGAGGGGCGCAAATAGCCGCGGCATGAGATAGTCGAGGACGTTCATGCCCGCGCGGCGGTAGATCAATGCGGCGAGCATGTAGGTGGCTGTGCTGTTGTAGGCGAAACGGCTACCGGGATCGTGGGCGAGAGGCATGGCGAAAAAGCCGCGCTGCCAATCGTGACGATGCTCGCTGTGAGTAATGGCTGCGAGCGGACAGCAGGGATGGCCACTACTCATGGTCAGGAGATGACGGACTGTCATGGCTTCGAGGCGCGGCGTGAGCTCGGCGGGCATTTTGTCCCGGAAATAACGGCTTAGCGGGTCGTCAAGAGCGAAGAGGCCGTCGGCGATGGCCATGCCGACGGCGGTGGACGTGAAGCTCTTGCTCAGCGAAAACAACTTGTGTGGATACT
>JAQWBY010000186.1 GCA_028706165.1 Lentisphaeria bacterium
GTGGTGACAAGCCCCTCGACCTCTGGCTGCGTGAACTCAATGACTGGGTCGTCAAATACCAGCTGCAGAGCGTGCCCGGCGTCACGGACATCCTCGCCATCGGCGGCCATGTTTTGCAGTACCAGGTACTGGTCGATCCCCGCCGTTTGGATGCCCACGGCCTCGGCATGGACGACGTCGTCACGGCCCTACAGACGAACAACCGCAACGTCGGCGCGCAGTTTGTCGTCATGGGCCAAGAGGAACACTTGGTGCGCGGCCTGGGGCTGCTGGCGACGCTGGACGATCTGCGCCAACTGCCGCTGCGCCACGACGGCGCGTCGTCGCTCAGCCTGGGCGACATCGCCGATGTCCGCTATGGGCCAGAGCTGCGCCGCGGCGTCGTCACGGTCAATGGGGAGCGCGAAGTGGTGTCCGGCCTGGTCCTGAAACTCTACGGCGCCAACACCTCAGAGGTCATCGCCCGCCTGCACGAACGGGTAGTATCAGTACAGGCGACTCTCCCGGCCGGTGTGACGCTGGTGCCCTACTACGATCAATCGGAGCTGGTCAGCAACGCAACCGGCACCATCAAGAAGGCGCTGCTGCAAGGCGCTCTGCTGGTCATCGCCGTACTGATTCTGTTTTTGGGTAACTGGCGCGCGGCGCTGATCGTCGCCGTAGCCCTGCCGATGAGCGCGGCGATGGCGATTCTGGGCATGGGCTGGCAGGGCCTGTCGGCCAATCTCATGTCTCTGGGCGGCATCGCCATCGCCATCGGCATGCTAGGCGACGGCACCATCGTCATGGTCGAGGCCATCACCCGGCACCTCCAGGGCACAACTGCGACGCCTGCGGGCAGAATAGCCCACATCGCCGCCGCCGCACAGGAAGTGAGCCGGCCCATCGTCATGTCCATCGCCATCATCATCAGCGTCTTCCTGCCCATCTTCACCCTCACAGGCGTGGAAGGCAAGATGTTTGCGCCGATGGCCTACGCGATCAGCTACGCCCTGCTCGGATCGCTGCTGGCAGCCCTGCTGCTTGCGCCGGTGCTGTGCCAGGTCCTGCTGAAGCCCCGCGTCGCCAGCCGCGAGCTGTGGCTGATTCGGGTGCTGAAGCGCCTCTACGAGCCGCTGCTGCGCTGGGTACTCGGCCACCGCGCCCTCGTCCTGGTTCTGAGCGTGCTGGTCCTGCTGGGCAGCGGCCTGATGCTGCCGCGCCTGGGCAGCGAGTTCATCCCCACCCTCGACGAAGGCTCCATCCTCATCGGCGTCACCATGGCACCGGCCATCGCGCTCGAAGACGGCACCGATACCATCATGCGCATGGAACGGGCCATCATGGAATTCCCGGAGGTTAGCCGGACTGTATCCCGCATCGGCCGCCCCGAAGCCGGCAGCCACCCGCACCCGGTCAATACTGCCGAAATCCAGCTCGAGCTCACGTCGATGGCCAGCTGGCAGCGCTTCCAGCGCAAGGAAGACCTGGTCGCGGCTCTGGCCAAACACCTCGCGCAATTCCCCGGCGTCCAGCTCAACTTCACCCAGCCCATCCAGAACGCCTTCGATGAACTGCTCTCCGGCAGCAAAGCCCAGCTGGCCATCAAGGTCTATGGCGAAGACCTCGCCGAACTGCGCCGGCTGGCGGAAGCCGTCCGACAAGCCGTAACGACGGTGCCAGGGCTGGTCGATCTCTCCCTGGAGCAGAACAGCGGCCAGCCGCAGCTGCAGATTGTCGCCGATCGCGCTGCCTGCGCCCGCCATGGCGTGGCCATCCACGACCTGCTGGAGACCGTCGAGCTCGCCGTCGGTGGCGAAGTCGTCGACACCATCTTTCTCAATACCCGCCGCTACGGCGTGTTTGTGCGCTACCAGGATGACTATCGCAGCAGACCCGAGGCCATCGGCGACATCATGATCGCCAATGCCGACGGCGTGAAGTTGCCCCTGAAGCTGCTGGCGGACATCCGCCACGACGTCGGCCCCATCCAGATCAACCGCGAGAACAACCAGCGCTACTGGCTGGTCCAGGGCAACATTCGCGGCCGCGACCTGGGCAGCGTGGTGGCTGACGCGCGCCAGCGCATTGCCGAAGCCGTGTCCTTGCCGGTTGGCTACATGGTCGAATTCGGCGGCCAGTTCGAGAACCAGCAGCGGGCAATGTCCCGCCTGGCGCTGATTGTGCCGGTGGTAATACTGGCAGTCATGGTGCTGCTCTGGCTGGCCTTTGAGAGCTTCCGACACGCGCTGATCATCGTCGCCAACGTACCGCTGGCGCTATGCGGCGGCGTCGTCGGGCTGCTCCTCTTCGGCGAGTATCTGTCCGTGCCTGCCGCAGTGGGCTTCATTGCGCTGTTCGGCATCGCCATGCAGAATGGCATCGTGCTGGTCACACATTACAATGACCTCCGCGCCAGTGGCATTCCCCTGCACGACGCTGTCCGCAAAGGCTCCATGCTCCGCCTCAGCCCCGTGCTGATGACCGCACTCACCACCGTGCTCGGGCTCCTCCCGCTACTCATGGCCCGAGGCGTCGGCTCGGATGTGCAACGGCCACTGGCCACCGTCGTGGTCTTCGGACTGGCCACCGCCACCGCCCTGACCCTCCTCGTCATCCCAGCCGTCTACAGCGCCGTCGAAGAACACCACCAGAAAACATGACCGCAGTGCCCGCGCCGCGCCCGCAGCGGCCCAACACGCCGCTGCGGGCACGCAACCAACCGACTCTGTTTCAGGAAAAAACAGCCACGACGCGCACAATCGCGGAAAAGCGGGGTAAATTCATCTGCTGTCACATACCATCAGTTCTGACCGACAGGAATGAGCGCCATGAAGATCTTCGATGTCCACACCCACATTTTTCCCGACAAGATCGCCGCGCAGGCCCTGGCGCATTTGCGCAAGAATTCCTGCGGCATTCCGGTCTTTACCGACGGCACAGCGCCCGGCCTGGCTGTCAAAGCGCGTGAGGCCGGCTACACAGCCTGGATGAACTGCCCGGTGGTGACCCGACCGGATCAGGTCCAGTCAGTCAACAGCCGCGTCGCCAAACAGAATGAGCTGCCCATGCTCTCCATGGGCGGCATGCACCCGGCTATCGCTGCCCCGCAAGACGAAATCACCCGCATTCACGAGCTCGGCCTGCGCGGCGTCAAATTCCACCCCGAATATCAAGAGTTCTTTCTGCTGGAAGAGCGGATGGAGCCCATCTGGCGGCGCTGCGAGGAGCTATCCCTGCCCGTGATCATCCACGCCGGACAGGACATCGGCTTTGAGCCGCCCTTTCATTCTTCGCCCCAGGACTTCGTGGAATTGTCCCGCCGTCATCCCGGCCTCACCATCATCGCGGCGCACCTGGGCGGCTGGCGCTGCTGGGACGACGTCGAGCGGCACCTCGTCGGCAGCGCCGTCATCATGGATACGGCCTTCGCCAAGCCCTTCATGCGCAATCCGGATCAACTGGGTCGCATCATTCGCGCCCACGGCACGGACAAGATTCTCTTCGGCACCGACTCGCCATGGCAGGACCTCCGAGAAGCCGTAGAGGACATCAAGAGCCTGGCACTGCCGGCAGCGGATATGGAACGCATCTTCTGGAACAACGCCGCGCGGCTCTGGCCAGTGCTGCAAACGGCGTGAGCACGAGAATGCTCCCTTTGGGGCACTCAAGGACCAACATAGCATGGATACAGCCAACACGAATCGCGAGCAATGGCTAAGCATGAGCGACGACGAGCTCTTCCGTCTCTGCCGTTGCGACACCCGCCGCGGCGTCGGCCCCGGCGGGCAAAAGCGCAATAAAACCGAGTCGGCCGTGCAACTCACGCACCATCCCACCGGCATCAGCGCGATGGACGACAGCAGCCGCTCGCAGCACCTCAATCGCCAGCACGCCCTGCGCAAGCTGCGCCTGGAAATCGCCCTGGCCATCCGCCTGGAAGCCACGCAGCAGCCGACCACCCAGGCCACCACCGCTGAGCACGCGCCCAGCGTCAACAACGCCCTCTTTCCCCTCTGGGCCGCGCACGCGCTGGACGCCCTGCACGCCGCCGACTACCGCATCGCCGACGCCGCACCGGCACTCGGCATGAGCACGGGCCGCTTCAGCAAGGAACTGGCAAAATCGCCCGCGCTCTGGCAGAAGGTCAACCAGGAACGCACCAAGCGCAATCTGCCGCCCCTCCGGCAATGACCACACCAAGGCAGCGCTGGCGTATTTACGCTTCACCCACAACGCAGCAACAATCACCCACTACCAGGCATCCACTACGGCTTCTCAGAAAGGGCACCCACGCATGAAAAACATGAACAACAACACGCCGGCAAAAAACGCTATAGATAATGCGCTCCCCGAATTCACGCCTGCAGAGGAGCGCGTGTTGGACATGGTCTATGACCACAACCTCCCCGGCCTCAAACGGGCACTGGCCGCGCTGCTGAAAACACCGGCCAAAACGACGAACAAGGACGCCGACGCCCTGGCCGTCCTCATGGACAACTGCATGCTCGACGCCGCCGAACTGGGCTTCCTCGATATCATCAAATTCCTCCACCAAGACGCCAAACTGGCCAAGGTCGAGCCACTCGACTACCCATACGGCCCGGAAGATACGCCGCTGCTCTACGCGGCAGCCGCCGGCGCCACCGACGTCGTCAAGTACCTCCTGCAGGCCGGCGCCAATCCTTTCGCTCTCGACGAAACCGGCGTCAATCTCGCCCAAAACGCCATCAACAGCGGTAATGTCGAGCTGGCTAAATACCTCATTGAGGACTGCAAAATGCCCTGGCAAGGCTACACCTGGGAAGGCCTCAGCGCACTGCACCTGGCCGTGGACTCACAACAGCCGGCCATGTTCGAGTACGTTCTCACCCTCGGTGCCCTCGACTACGATCAGCCAAAATTCTGCACGGAAGAATGCCGCAAGAATTACCCCATCGGCCGCTACATTGTAACCTTGGCCGAAACTCTTGCCACAGACTGGGACGCGGAAGACGACAACGCTGACAAGCAGATCCAGGCGCGCAGCCATCAAGCCATGGAGCTGAAACAACAGTTTCTGACAATCCTGGCCAAATACCAGCGCTAGACGCAGCAATGACAAGGGCCGGCATGACTCGCGTGGCGCGTTCATCGCGCCACGCGTCATGCCGGCCCAGTTCGGTAGGCTCAGCGTGGCCGGTCAGCGGGGGCAGAAGGGCCGCTAATACGCCCCATGCCATAAGCCTGCCATTCGTTCAGAGCCCAAGGTTGGTCGTGTTGTCAGCAATATAGGCCGCGCTGCTCGGCCAGCCCTGCTTTTGTCCCAGCGGCGCCACATCGCCAGGAAGTTTGACCGCGGTGGCATGCCCATCAGCAAGCAACACGTTCGCGTAGCCACCATGAATGTTGCTCATATAACGGTCGTTCATTAACTGGTAGGTGTTGATGGTGCTCCGGTCGTAGGTGCTCAAGTAACGTTCGGTCAGATATATCTTCTGGGACGGCAACGTGACCTCCGACGTGCTTACGCGTTCGTTCGTGCGCCCCGTGTAGTAGATGGCAAAGAGTTTCACCGTATAGTTCCACCAAACGCCCGTCACCGAGTAACTACAATTGATCGGCTTCACCGTGCCATTGCTGAGCGTACTGGTCGCCGGAAAAGACGGACAACGGGCGCCCACCGTCGTTTTGTTCATGTAATCGGTGTAAAAACGCACGCCCCAGTCATGAGCGGCATAGAGGCCGGCATTGTCGTCCGTGTACATGATCATATACACACCCAACTGCTTATAGTTGTTGATACAACTGATGCTGCGCGCCTTCTCCCGCGCTTTCGCCAAAGCCGGCAACAGCATGGCGGCCAATATGGCAATAATGGCTATCACGACCAGCAACTCAATCAAGGTAAATCGACGCGATCTCATGCCAGAAATCTCCTATGAAAGGCAACTCCTATACTCGCAACCATGGGCGAAAAACACCAAAGTGGCGGAAAGTATAGCCAGTTTTCCTATAATTACCAAGGTATTATGGAAAAGTTACCATACCCGAGGTAAGCGGTCAGCCATTGATAATGACGGCCAAACATGCCGCCGATGTCAACCCCAGGTATGCACGTGAGTTCCATTGCCCCTTTTGCCCCAGTCAGCTTCGCCGACTGGGGCAAAAGGGGCCAAGGAACACGAACGAGGAACACGAACATGGTCGCCGTTGTACCCAGGGCGGCGCACGCTTTCAGCGTGCTTGCCCTGGGCTGGTATGTTACGCGCTTTCAGCGCTTCTGCCGCTTCGCGGCAATAAAATGCAGATTGGCCAAGTTCGGCCCTCCTGACGACTTGATCCATTCTATCCGGGCCGAAAAGTGCCGGGATGGCGGCGCTCCCAGCAGTCCCGGGTATCAAGCAACCGGTCCCCGAAGTCCAGAAAAGCCCCAATCAGTCCCTGGTGTCCAACGCGTCATTCCCCACGGTCCCGGAAGTCCCCACAGTCCCGGCCATGAGTCGTGAGACGTGAGACGTGAGACGTGAGTCCTCGCCCCAGCGCCCCGCCGCCAATCAGTCCCACAGGTCCCTGGCGTCCCCTGAGGCCGGCCATTATCAATGGGTGACCGATTGCTACCAGAGGTCATCTTTGCTCGTATACGAATCTTGGCATACGCAACAAGAGCCAGCGGACCCGCAACGCTCATTTCCCCAGAGAAATCCAGCCACAACACCGCACCCTTCCTCTGCCGTGGGCGGGGACACAAAAACAGGAGGACGCGCCACAATGGAACGCGTCCTCCCGAATATCTCTGCGCCCGATCAGCGCCTGCGCCCGATCAGCGCGCGCACCTCATCAGCGCGTGCCTGCCTTGTATGAGAAGCGCATTGGGCACTGATGATTGAGAGTGCCAGTACCGGCCTTGACCAGCGAAGCGACTTCATAGACCCGGCGCATGGTCTGCTCGGCCTGTTCCATGCCCCAGTCGTCAGTAAGGATCTGCCCACTCGGGCCGGCCCAGCCCATGGTGCCAAACTGGCAGGTCTGGTCGCCATTGCCCACAATCAGACAGCCATGGCGGATGAAAGGCAGCCAGGTCGACACAATCGTCGTCTCGGCACCGCCGGAACGACGGCCGGCAATCGCCATCACCGCCACAGCCTTGTTCGCCAACTTGAAATCCTGGTGGCGCAGGAAGCGCGTGCGCATGATGAACTTGGAAAACAGGTCCGAAGGCAGGCCAAAATACACCGGTGTGGCGACAACAATACCGTCGGCGGCGACCATCTTTTCCATCACGGCGTCGAGGTCGTCGTGCTGCACGCAGGGCATGTACTCGTCGCGATCCTTGCGCTTGCCGCAAACGCCACAGGCGCGGCAGGGCTCAAACTTGCATTCGCGCAGATTGACGCGCTCGAAATCAATCGCGCCACCGAGCTTCGCGTTGGCCATCTCGGCCGACTTGTCCAATACCGCCGCGCTATTGCTCTCGACACGCGGGCTGCAGTTCAAACCAAGAATGCGAATCTTCATGTACCCTTTTCTCCTTTTGTCGCAGGCCTTTTTTCGGTCATCGGCCGTGGTCACCGGCAGTGCAAGCTGCCCAGCCCGACCAAACCACTCTATAGTCCTATAGTCCCATAGTCCCCTACGTCCCATATCCTATCATACGTCCCCTACGTCCCATATCCTATCATACGTCCCCTACGCCCCCTACGTCCCATACGTCCCCTACGCCCCCTACGTCCCCTACGCCCCCTACGTCCCCTACGTCCCATATCCTATCATACGCCCCATCAACAACCATTTATCTTACCACGTGCACATCGCCGGCGTGGATGGTTAATATACTCCCATCGCTT
>JAQWBY010000187.1 GCA_028706165.1 Lentisphaeria bacterium
GGCCGGCGCAGCGGCCTTGGCCAGCGGCGCGGCTTTTTCACCCTCGCCGGCACTGTCGCCCAATAGCGCGGCCAGCGCGGCTTCGTCCAGTTCCTCTACTACGCCGTCACGCCGGATGGCCCGCAGCATCCGCACAAAAATGCGCCCACGGGATTTCTTCGCCAGAAAATCAGCATCGCCAACCACGATCATCTCGCGGCGACTGCGGGTGTGCGTCACGTTCACGCGGTTCGGGTCATCCACAAAACCCACGCTGCGACCGCCGGAGCGCACGTAGGAAATGATCACCACGTCGCTCTCGCCGCCCTGGAAGCTGTCCACCGTCGAAATACGCTGGTGCACAAACTGCTCCCACTCTGCCGCGGCAATGCCCGCCGGCGGCGACGCCAGCATTTTGCGCAGCAAGCGCAGCTGCCGGCGGTAGGGCGTGATCACGGTGATTTCACTGAGCGGATAGTGCCCGCTGTACTCGCGCACCAGCGCCGCGCAGATCTCGGCCTCCAAATGATTCTCAATGCCCGGCTGGCCTGCGGTCACCACCTGTTCGCGCCGGCGTGCGACAGGCAGCTGCGACGTGCTGACAAAGCGCAGCGTCGATGCCGGATAGCGCAGCAGCCGTTCTTTGTAGCCCAACTGGTAGTACTCCGCCGTCGGCGCCGCCTGCACCTGCGCGTTGTAAAATAAATGCGAGGCAAAGCGCATCAGCCGGGGATTTTGGCAGCGGTAACTGTTGCGCAACAACAGCGTCGGAAAATGGCGGAACTCCTGCAACCAGCCCAAAAAACTCCCGCCGATGAAAGCGCGCTCGTCGCGCGTCAGCGCCCGGCCGGCCGTGGCAAACTCCGACCAGACTTCCCGCGGCAACGGAAAGGGCGGCAGCTGTTGCGGATCACCAAAGAACAGCGCCCGCCGCGCCATACACAGACACAGCAGTGTTTCGGCGGCGCCGCCCATGCCCGCTTCGTCAAAGACAATCACGTCAAACAGCCCGTTGCGACTGATTTCCTCCGCGAGCGACGGCGAGCGCAACAAGCCGATCGGTGTCCCTGCGTGCAGCGCACAGCCCGTCGCGGCATTGCGGGCCGCAAACGCCGCCTGGACCGCCTCCTCGCCATGCCAACACTGATCGGCGACGTCGTCCTGCACGGCCTCCCGGGAACTGCCATGGCGCAGCAACGGCATATCCAGGAGCCGCCGGCACAGGTTGTCCAGCGCCGCGTTCGACGGCGCGGTAATCAGTACCCGCTGTGGCCGCCGACAGAGCTCCCGCAGCATTTTCTCGACCACGCAGGTCTTGCCCGTGCCTGGCGGACCCTGGATCAGCACCACGCTGTGCAGCGGATCAAGACAAGCTGCCACCGCGCGACTCTGCCAGCTGTCCAGGGCACCCAACTGCGGCCCCGGCCGAAACAAATACGGCACGCTGCTTAACCCCAACACGCCACGCAGCACCGCCTGTGCTGGAATCTCGCCAGCCGCCAGCAAACGCTGCAATTCTTGCAACGAACGAGTCACAAAGGCCTGCGGCGATTTCCGCAGGCCAGCACAAAGCTGCCCATCCAAAGGGCGCTTCTGTGAGGGATCCGTCCAGCTCAGGGTGCCAATCAGCTCGTCGCTGTCGAGAATGTCAACCACGAAGTCCGCCATGGGCGCCTTCGGCTGCCCGAAAGGAAAGACCACCAGGCGACTGCCCTCGCGCAAAGGCAAGGTCGCATCGCTCCGCACAGGCAGTTTCACCACGCATACGCCCGCAGCCGTCGCCGGCGACAGGTTCTCCGCGCCGGCAAAATCCATCACAAAACGCTCCTCAGCCGCCAAGAGTTTCTTCGCCGTCTCAACTAGCAGGACCAAGCGCCGCCCCACAGCCCAAGTCGTCCCGGCTGGTATTTCCGCCGGCGGAATGGTTACGTCGACTGCCCCAGGGCCGGCAGGGGTGGCCATAGCCGCTTCAGCTGTCGCCGGCACCCCGAGATTCAAGGTCAGTTGCGGGCTGAATTCGTCTGCGGCCATATCCGCCAGAACCTTGCCCACCAGCGCCAGCCGCGTCCGCGCGCTACTCTTTTCCAAGCTGCGAATAATGTCCTCGGGATAGCGCTCCCGCAGGGACTGCAACGCGTCAAGAATCATCGCGTTCTGCACGTGCTTAAGGTCCACGCCAGGATACTGTTCGCGCACTTGCGCCACCACATCGGACATGACCTCGACCCGCTCGCCGTAACTGCGATCGTCATCACCGTGCCGTTCCGGCTTCTGTGCCGTCACCTGCAGGGCGCCGTCAACAAACCGCAGTAAAACCAGCTGCGTCTCGTCATCGTCCTCCACCACCAGCGCCGCACAGTGCTCGTCATCATGCCAAGTAAAATGCGCCACCCGCTCACCAGGTGCTGCCCCCGGCGCCAGCACCTGCCGCCCCAGCCGCAAGCCAGCCGCTGGCACCACAAAGGGCTCCGGCCGACAAGCGTCCTCCCACAGGCAATAGAACTGCCGACTCTGCACCAGCTCCTGATTGGTCGCCCACAGTTTCTCAGCTTCCGCTATGTAGCCACTGACTTTGGCAAATTCGGTCATGGTCGCCTATATCGCCGGCCAACCGGCTTCCTTACCGTAGATAACGAAAAGCCCCTGTCCGGCCATGGCACTGCGCTCGTTGCCGGACAGAGGCCCGAAGTCGTCATGAAGTCATCTCACATGTATGGCGCATGCACGATAAACACCGGCGATGACCATCAGCATGGTCGCGCCGGAAACCACCGCGCATTCAGTCTTCCAACGGCCGCATCACCACCGGACCAAACTCCGGCTTGCCCGCATTGTCCACAATCGTCACAATATACTTCTGTGGACGCTTGTCCGGCCCCAAGAAGGTCACCCCCCCATGCAGCTTGGAGGCCCAGTCCGCAGACTTGCGCACTGTCTCCAAGGTGGTCTCCAAACCAACCACGCGTTTATGCAAACCCGATACTTTCGCCAAAGCACCAGCACAAAGGACTAACGTGACTAAATTCGTAATCAGCAACACCACCAGCAGCATCGCATTGCCATTGCGTGACGGCGCCGCAACCACAGCAGCCGCTGGTCGCGAAACCGCCGCTACAACGGGCTGTGCCGCCGGAGTGATGACCGCCGAACGCGTTGCCGTCGCCGAAGGCGCCGCTGCCGCCACAGCCGGCTTGGCGCCGCCCCGCGACGCCTGCGTCG
Organism: Lentisphaeria bacterium; assembly: GCA_028706165.1. Taxonomy (GTDB): domain Bacteria; phylum Verrucomicrobiota; class Lentisphaeria; order Oligosphaerales; family Oligosphaeraceae; genus Oligosphaera. The sequence continues at coordinate 3,199 of JAQWBY010000187.1, forward strand.
CCGAAGCCATCGCGCCCACCGCCGGCTTCACTTTCGCGCCAAACCCCTTGCCCATGAGGGGTTTGGAGCCAGCCGAGCCTAAACGCCCCCCGACAGCCGGACGACTCTGCGTCGCACCCGGGGTGCCTGCCGACGCCTGCTCGGCTTGTGCCTGCTGCTCTTCTGCAGCGGCCTGCTCCTTATTCTCCGCCTGCTCGGCATTCTCAGCCTGCGCGTCATTCTTCTTGTCGTCGCCGAATGCCGCCAGAATCGCATCTTCCAACTTGTCACTCATGTCGCAGCTCCATATCGGCCACCCGGCCGTTTCGCAGACTTAGTCTCGCCATTTCTGACAAGGGCTCACTCAGCAAGTCAACGGCCTATTGTATTCACCGCGATCACGTTGTCAAGCTTCCCCCCAGCGTTTTCCGACACGAACACCGGAATCGGCCAGCGCCGAAGGCGCGCCCTGTCTTGAGCGCCGAAGGCGCGCCTTCGGCGCTTAATGCGAGTCGCCCTTACAGGGCTTTATTTTGATGTACACCTACTCAGGGCGACGCGCCTTCGGCACCGCGGAATGGGCAGCAGTCGCAGTTGTTGTCCAGTGCCAGGCAGAAATTTTTGTATATATCCATCAGTCCTTGCTGGTGGCAGACTGTGCGGATGAGTTCGCGCGAACGGCTCGGTGGCGTCAAAAAACGCTGGATGGCCTCTTTGAGGAGCCGATTTTCCTGGCTGGGCGGCAAGAGCATATAGGCATCGCGGACGCGTTGCGCGGCGGCGCTGTCCGCCCCGGCCGTCAGCGCGAGCTGGGCATTCAGGTAGGGCAGGAAAACATTGGCGGCGATGTCCAACAATCGCGGTGGCCCGAGCAAGTCCGCCGCTGGCTTGATGGCATGGCCAAAATCGCGGTATCCCCGCCAGCTCTCCGACGCCGTCAGCGGCTCTTGCATGGCCTTGCGCAATATCCGCGCGCTGCTGCTACTTATGGCCAGTTGCTGCAGCCATTGCGCTGGCCGATAGTCCACCTGCCGCAGCCACGACAACCCCGCCGCGAGGCGGCGCTGCGGACTGTTGTAGGGGCGGGCACTGCCGCTATGCCAGTCCAATTCCAGCCGGGAATGACCGCAGCGCCACCAGCGTTGCCACAGATCGGCCACGGCGTCGCGCCATTCGGGCAGCACCTCGTCCTGCGTCGGATCTGGCAGCAACCCTGCCATGCCGAAAAGCAGCGCTTCCCGGTCCTCGTCGCTTGGCAAGGCCAGCAGCCGTTCCAATGGCGCGGCTTCAGCCAACGCGCGGAATGCCTCGCGATGATTTTTGTAGCCCAGGCAATCGAAGAAACCCACGTAAAGTGCCTGGTCCGAACCCAGTTCGGCCGCGCTGCGCAGCAGCTGCAGGCCTTTGTTCTCCAGGCGCGCCAGCCCCGCCGCGCTTAAAATTGTGCGCAACTGCTCGTCGTCCGTCAATGCCCAACGCAAGGCGCAGGCGCCGGCGCGCACCTGGCGCGCGTAGGGATAGCACGCGTCTTCCATCTGCCAGAGCAATTTCTCCCAGGCCGCGCTGAGAAACTCGCTCAGCACCAGCGTTTCGAGCTCCGGCCGCGGCGGCGGCGCATCGTCCTGCCACACGGCGTGGAGGATCACGCCGTTGTATGCCGGGTCCTGCTGATGGCCATGCCGCTGCCAATCCGAGCTGCGGCGATGTATCTCCACGTCGCCATGCAACAAACGCCCGGCAAGCACCAGGCTCGCGCCGCGAAAATCCGGTCCACCGGACACATTCCACACCCCCGGCGATATCACCTGCAGGGCCTGGCCGCGCACCGTCGTCAACGCCGGCGCCAAATGCCGTTCATTCCAGATGATCTGCAAAAAACGCTCGTTGAATTGACAGCCCGACAAGCCATCAACAGCGCCGCCCTCCGCGATCAACCCACCACCCGGAATCAGCTCGCCGGCCGGCAACGCCCGGCACGCCCGCAGCCGTGGCAGGTATTCCGCGCGCAACCACCGCCTCGCCGCACCTACGACGTCGTCGTCGTCTTTCCGATCGCCATTCATGCCAACCGCCTCCATAGTCAATCACGCACCCACGCACGCACCACGCAAGGTGGGGAAAATTGTTTGTGCCGGCGCCGCTGCCGCCACAGAGGCAAGATGGCATCGCGGCGCGTCAGATCAATCGCGGTAATGGCATAATGTGATTTTGTAGTCGCAGCTATAACCTTATGCGGTTTTGAGGGATATATTAGGTTTTTCATTTCGGCTATCTGACAAAGGACTCGCTACATGGAACACGCTATCATCACTGGTATCGACCATCCCGCCGTGGCCGCCGTTGACCCCGCACGACTGGCACAATGGTACATCGCGGTGCTCGGCTACGCGGAATATCACCGCACTGACCGCAATGTGTGGATTCTCGCGGCACCAGATGGGTCGCTGCTGGAAGTCATGCCCAAAGACGACACGGCCCGGCCCGCCCGCACGACCTGGACGCCCGGCTGGTCACACCTGGCCCTGCGCGTCAACGACCTCGACCAAGCCGCCGCTCTGCTCCGCGACAGCGGCGTGGTCTTCCCGGACGCGCCGGTGCCCGCCATCGGCGGCGGCCAGCTGCTCAATTTCGTTGATCCCGAAGGCAATATGCTGCAAATCGTCTCTCGTTCATAAATAGCCTGCTCGAGCAAACAGCCCCCCCAGCACGCGAAAGGCCTCGTACGATGATCACCGCTCAAGAAGTCAAAGCCCACGCCAAACGTCTTGGCGCCGACCTGGTCGGCATCTCCCCCATGAGCCGTTTTGAAGGCGCGCCCAAGCAGATGGACGCCCGCTACATCTTTCCGAACGCCAAGTCCATGATCGTCCTCGGCTTCCGCATTGCCCGCGGCACCCTGCGTGGCATTGAGGAAGGCACTCTGTTCAGCAACTACCCGTCCATGGGCTACGCCGCCATCAACCAGATTTACGGCCCGATGGTCCTCTGGAACCTCACCCGCATCCTGGAAGACGAAGGCCACGAAACCATTCCCATGCTCAACGCCAACGGCGGCGAAGCACTCAACCCCGTCACCGGCAAATTCCGCAAGGGCTGGAGCCGCCCCGTCGCCGATGGCAAGCCCTACCCCGACGTGCTCGTGCACTTCCGCCTCGCCGCCTACATGGCCGGCCTCGGCGAAATCGGCTGGAGCAAGGTCTTCCTCACCCCCGAGTTCGGCCCGCGCCAGCGCTTCGCCATTCTCCTCACCGATGCCGAACTCGAGCCCGATCCAATCTACGAAGGCAAAATCTGCGACCGCTGCAAACTCTGCGTCAAGCACTGCCACGGCAACGCCATCAGCATGGACGAATCCGTGAAGGTCACTGTCGCCGGCCACGAACTCGAATGGAACAAACTCGACCCCCTCGCCTGCGAAAAAGGCATCCAGGGCGGTCTCAGCAAAGAGCTTAGTCCATTCGACGGCGAATACCCCCGCATGTACGGCTACGGCCGCGCCATCGAGGGCGCCTGCGGCTGCATCCGCGCCTGCATGATGCACCTCGAAGAACGCAAGAAAATCAAAAATCTTTTCCACAATAAATTCCGGTCGACGCCGCAGTGGGAAATCGACCGCAGCAAGCCCTACGAACTCACTCAGGACGTGCTGGATTACTACGGCAAAAAGGACATGATCGAAGATGTCGACGAGTACATCAAGTACAACGCCCGCGATAACTACGGCACCGCCAACAAAAAAACCGACAAGCCCAACCCGCTGATCGACTGACCCGGCCAGATTGCCACCGCCTACTCGGCCCCAACGCGGGTTGCGACGCCACGTGGCGCCGCAACCCGCCTTTCATACCCACCACGCACGCCCCTGCAGGACTCGCCATGACCCACGCCAACCCGCCATTCACGTTCGCAGTCGGCTATCAGCAGCCTGAAAATGGCGAACGCTTTCCAGACATCGTGGCCGACTACCAGCCGCAGGTCGGCGAAGTCTATTTCGCCTGGGTCGGCACGCCGTCCGGCCGGCCAATCCTCGGCGCCCATGATAACGACAGCGACGCCATCCAAGACGTGCTCGAAGAAGACCTCAAGGCCCTACACCAACTCGGCGTGAAGCTCGACATTCTTTTTAACGCCAACTGCTACGGCGCCCACGCCTTCAGCCGCGAGCTGGAAAACAACGTCCGCGGCGTCATGGACTACCTCGGCGAACTGGGCTGCCAGCCAGACATCATCACCACGACCTCGCCGGCCATCGCCCATATCAGCAAAACGCACTTCCCGGCCGTCGAAGTCCGCGCCTCCGTCAATATGCGTATTGGCAGCACCCAGGCCATGAGCTACGTCGATGATCTCTTCGATAGCTTCTATCTGCAACGCGACCGCCAGCGCGATCTCCGCCACGTCGCCAGCGTGCACCAGTGGTGCGAGCGGCATCATAAAAAACTCTGCCTGCTCGCCAACAGCGGCTGCCTCTAATACTGCCCGGGACAGACGTTCCACGACAATTTCCTGGCCCACATCGCCAAAGTCGAAACGATGGACAACCTCCCCGGCTGGAACCCGCAC
>JAQWBY010000188.1 GCA_028706165.1 Lentisphaeria bacterium
CATACGTTCATTCGTATTGTTCGGCAAAGGTCGGCGGAAATCAAGGTCGAATGGCCGGGCGGCAGCGGGCCGTGGGTTTCCTGCAACTTGTCCCCGGTGTTTTCCCCACCGGGGTGGTTACTGACTAGTTACCACGAGCGGGGGGCCATGGCGCAGAGTCGCTTCAATGTCATCCTGGGCGACGCCATGAACGACATCAATGTCTTCGAACGCGATTATGTCGGCGGCCTCCTCGACCACGCAGTTGACCTCGGCGCATCGACGCAGCCTTGGCTCTTTGTGCGTGGCAATCACGAATGGCGTGGCAAGGACGCGCCACGCTGGGGCGACTTTCTGCCCACTCCCAGCGGCAACAGCTACTTCAGCTTCCGTTGCGGTGACGCCTTCTACATCATCCTGGACTCCGGCGAAGACCGTCCTGCAGCGGCCTTGACGCATCATTTCAGCGGCAACAACGCGACCGAAATGGCCTTTATGGCCGAACAACGCGACTGGCTGGCCGACGTCGTCACCAGCAAGGAGTTCCTTGACGCCAAATACCGCATCGTGCTTTGTCATTCCGCGCCATACACCCACGGCGGCAAATTCATGGTACAAAATCTCGAGATGATTGTCGGCGAGCAATTCAAGGGCCTCGAACCCCGCCATCGCATTCATCTGTGGCTGGCCGGCCACACGCATGTGTACACCCGCAGCGTGCCTCGCAGTAACGACCTTTACGCCTTCGTTACACCTCATCGCAAACTCTTTAGCGGCAATGACTACGTCTTTCCCGTCATCACCACCGACGGCCCCGGCGGCGCCGGCACCCTCGACACGTCCTGCATCAGCGTCGCTGTCAGTGCTGACAAGCTCAGCGTCACCGCCCGCGACGAACAAGGCGCCATCTTCGATCGTTGCGACATCTTCCCTGACGGCCGCATCATCGATGTCCTCGACGCCATGACCGTCAAGCGTTTCACCTATGAAACCATGCAATGACCACTGTTTTGCATCAGGGCTGACAAACATGACTGACAACAGCTTCTGCTCCTTGCGCCAAAGCAAAAGACCATTACGTTTTACTTTCGCTTTGACCAACATTTTGGCCTTGCTCGCAGCAAGCCAGTTCTTGTGTTCATCCTCACCCGCAAAGGACTCCCGCATGGCAAAGAAAATGACTGTTCTGCTCTGGCCTGACGGCGCTCCAGGCGCCATGGGCGAAACCGTCGCCGACAAGCCCGACCTGACCCTGTATCGACCCGAAGGTGACGGCCCCTTCTCCTGCGTGGTCATCTGTCCCGGCGGCGGCTATGGCGCCAAGGCGGCACACGAAGGCGAGCCCATCGCTCTCTGGCTGAACAGCATCGGCATAGCCGGCGCGGTTGTGCAGTACCGCGTGTCACCCTATCGCTATCCCGTTCCGGCCGACGACGCCCGCCGCGCCATCCGCCTCCTGCGTGCCAAAGCCGGCGAGTGGGCCATTGATCCCAAGCACATCGGCATCCTCGGCTTCAGCGCTGGCGGCCATTGCGCCACCACCGCCGCAACCATTTTCGAAGCCAGCAATCTCAACGCCGCCGACCCCGTCGACAGCCAGAGCTCCCGCCCCGATGCCCTGGTCGCCTGCTACCCCGTCATCACCTTCGGCGAAAAACGCCACGACGGCTCCATGCGCAATCTCCTCAAGGACAAAGACGGCCAGGTCGATCCAGCCATGCAGGACTATCTCAGCCTTGAGAATCGCGTCACCCCGGAAACCCCGCCGACTTTCCTTTGGCACACTGCTGACGATGGCGGCGTGCCAGTTGAGAACAGCCTGCTGTTTGCCACCGCTCTGCGCGCCAACAAAGTCCCCTTCGCGCTCCACGTCTTCCCCCACGGCCCGCACGGTCTCGGCCTGGCCAGCAACAACCCCAGCGTCGGCCAATGGCCCGGTCTCTGCGGCAACTGGCTCAAGAGCATCGGCTTCTAAGCCCACACCCGTTACGCACCCTCCCAGTTCCAGTCACATAAGGTCTTACCGCCCATGCCTCTGTCTTTCTACAACACCCTGACCCACTCCGAGCAGGTCTTCACCCCCATCAAGGACCAAGAAGTAGGACTCTACACCTGCGGGCCGACCGTATACAACTACGCACACATCGGCAACTTTCGCGCCTACATCTTTGAAGACCTCCTCAAACGCGCCCTGCTCTACCACGGCCTCAACGTCAAACACATCATGAATCTCACCGATGTGGACGACAAGACCATCCGCGGCTCACAGGCCGCGGGACTGCCACTCAATGACTTCACCAGAAAATTCAAGGACGCGTTCTTCCAGGACATCGCCGTCCTGCGCATCATCCCGGCAGACGCGTACCCCGCCGCCACCGAGCACATCCAAGAGATGATCGACATCATCCGCGTGCTCTTTGACAAAGGCATTGCCTACCAGGCCGAGGACAAGTCCGTGTACTTCTCCATCGCCAAATGGCCCAAGTACGGCCAGCTCGTCCACATCGACCATGAGCAGATGCGCTCCGGCACCCGCGTCAAGCTCGACGAATACGCCAAGGAATCCGTCGCTGACTTCGCCCTCTGGAAGGCCTACGACAGCGAAGACGGCGATGTCTGCTGGGACAGCCCCTGGGGCAAGGGCCGACCAGGCTGGCACCTCGAATGCTCAGCCATGAGCAGCAAGTACCTCGGCAAGACCTTCGATATCCACTGCGGCGGCATCGACAATATGTTCCCGCACCACGAAGACGAAATCGCCCAGAGCGAAGCCGCTAACGGCTGCCGCTTCGTCAACTACTGGCTGCACTGCGCGCACCTCATGGTCGAGGGCCAGAAAATGTCCAAGTCTCTTGGCAATTTCTTCACTCTGCGGGACCTGTTGGACAAGGGCTACAGCGGCCGCGAAATCCGCTGGGTGCTTATCGGCACACACTACCGCCAATCACTCAATTTCTCGTTCAAGGCCCTCGAAGAAGCGCGCACCGCCCTCCAACGCATCGATGCCTTCCGCACGCGCCTCGACGAGCTAGGCAACGCCCCCGACAGCGGCATTGACGACGTCAAGGCACCTATGGAGGCCGCCGCCACTGGCTTCCAGACCGGCCTGGCCGACGACCTCAATATCTCCATGGCCTTGGCTGCCCTCTTCGATTTCATCCGGGACCTCAACCGCCTGATGGACGACGGCAAATGCGCCGGTGCTGCCGCGCGCGCCGCCCGTGCGCTGCTGGAGCGCTTTGACAGCGTCCTCGCTGTCTGCACGCCCGACGCCAGAGACGACGTCCCCGCTGACATCCAGGCCAAGGCCGATGCCCGCCAGGCCGCCCGCAAAGCCAAGGACTTCGCCATGGCCGACGCGCTCCGCAAAGAACTCGACGCCCTCGGCTGGGTCGTCGAAGACACCCCAAAAGGCCCGCGCGTCAAACGAAAATAGCGCGCGCCGGCGCCCTGCCATCACGCACACCATCACCGGGGCCAGCCGGCCCGTGTCAACCCAAGGAGAAATTCTGATGATACGTCCCAGCCATTGCCTCAGCCTGCTGGCCCTCAGCGCCCTATCACTCTATGCTCAGCCCGCAGGACCAGCCGCAGCTGTGCCAGCAATCCCGCCACGCCTGCTAATCAGTGCCGATAATCCCGCGCAATGGGCCGGCGCCAGCCAGGATCGCGACATTGTCACCGTGGGCGAACAGGCGTCCATCCGCTGGGCGCATGCAGATAGTGCGGAGCTCAAATTCAAGGACTTTCCGACCGACTGGACTGGCGAGCAGAATGCATTGGACTTCTGGCTGCACAGCGAAAAGGCCACCGGCAGCAAATTCCTCCTCTTCATCGGTTCAGAGAATCCCAACGAACCCGGCATGGACTACTACAGCGCCAGCATCGCGCTGGATTTCACGGGCTGGCGCCATTACCAGCTGCCACTCCAAGGCCTGGGCAAGTCCCGTTCACCACTGGGATTTGACAAGATCACGAGCTTCCGCATGACCGCGAGTGGCTGGAACAACACGCCCCATGCCGAGGCCGTGGTCCGCGTCGGCAACATCCAGCTCGTGTATCTACCGCCAATAAAGGGCCCGCGCTTGAGCGACGAGGAGTTCTTCGCGGCGCTGGACCTCGACCGCCCCGGCCTGGAAGCCGTGAAGGCGGCAGTCGCCGCTGCGGACTACGCGACCGCCCGTATCGCGCTGGTGCGCTACTACGTGGCGCGACAGAGTCCGCGCTACTACCGCAGCTGGGCCGACCGGCCCGCCGATGATCAGCGCCCCGCTTCCTATAATACTAGTGCAGCCGACAAGGTCGTCGCCCACCTGCTCAGCAGCTGCGGCGTGGCGCATCAGTTTGGCGAGCGCATTGACTGGTCCATTAACCCCACCAAAATCCAGTACAGCGAGTGGACTTGGCAACTCAGTCGTCATCCCTTCTGGCGCACGCTGGTAGACGCGTACTGGCAGACGGGCAAGGAGCTCTACGGCAAGGAATTCGTCGCGCAGATGACGGCATGGGTCGAAGACAACCCGGTACCTGTCAACAGCTCGGGGAACGGTGTTGGTTCACGCTGGCGGACGATCGAGGCCGGCATTCGCACTGCCGGCGTCTGGCAGGACTGCTTCTTCCGCATGCTGGGTTCGCCAGTCTTCACGGACGATGCGGTCATCACCATGCTCAAGTCCTTCTGCGAGCACGCCCGCCATCTCCGCGCCCACCCGACCAGCAACAACTGGCTGGCCATGGAGATGAACGGACTCTTCCACATCAGCGTGCTCTTCCCCGAATTCCGTGACGCTGCCGAATGGCAGAATTATTCTGCGGGACGGCTCTATGAAGAAATGGAACTCCAAGTCTATCCCGACGGCGCACAGGTCGAGCTGGCAACCGGTTACCACGGCGTCAGCCTGATTAACTTCCTGGGGACCTACAACATCGCTAAACACAACGATATTGAACTTCCCGGCGACTACATGCAGCGCATGGAACGGCAGTACGCCTACTACATGTACATCATGATGCCCGACGGCCGTATGCCGGCTCTCAATGATGCGGGCTGGGGCAATGTCCGCGGATCCCTGGCAAAGGGCTTCACTCACTTTCCCGAACGCACGGACTTCCAGTTCCTAGCCACTAATGGCAGCCAGGGCACGAAGCCGGCTTTCACCTCACACTGGATGCCCTACGCTGGCTGGGCCATCATGCGCAGCGGCTGGGAAGCCGACGATCTCTACATGCACTTCGAAGTCGGCCCCTTCGGCGCCGGTCACCAGCACGAAGACAAGCTGTCCATGATCGCCTCAGCCTATGGCCGGCGGCTCCTTACCGAGGGCGGCATCTACGCCTACGACCGCTCGGCCTGGCGGCGCTACGTGCTGTCCGCCCGCGCCCACAATATCGTCATGGTCGATAACATGGAGCAGCACCGCCGCGGCAAGCGCGAGACCTATCTGAACACCGAAGCCATGACCAACCGCTGGCTTACCAACGACCTCTTCGATTTTGCCGAGGGCTGGTACAACGAGGGCTTTGGCCCGGAAAACGACCAAACCGTCACTCACTACCGCGCCGTACTCTTCCTCAAACCCGAATGCTGGCTGGTCTGGGACCTCTTCACCCCGGCCGACGACGGCGACCACCGCTATGACACGGTCTTCCACCTGAACAACCAGGACGCCACCCTCGACGAAGAGTCACTCGCTGTCGTCGGCGACGATGCCGACATAGCCAATCTGGCCATCATACCCCTGCGCCGCGAGAATCTCGCGGTCGATATCATCAAGGGCCAGACCGAACCCGACGTGCAAGGGTGGGTCGCCAACTCCACCCGCGACGAAGACGTCGCGCCCGTGCCAACGCCCATCTACCACCGCCAGGCTACCGGCCAGTGGCTCGAACCGTGGCTGCTCTACCCGCTGCGGGCCAATGAAAAATCGCCCGTCACCGCCGTCGAATTCGACCAAGCGACCAATAGCTGCAGCATCACCCTCGCGGATGGCCGCAAAATCGTCGCCGCCGTCACCATCGGCAAAGACGCCGTCAGCGCCGTCAGCGTCAAGACCTTCGACGCCAACGGCGTTCTCGCCAAAACTGCCATCGTGCAATAAACATGCGATGATCGGACGGATCGGACCAACGCTCTTCACATAACCATTCTCGGAGTGCTTTATACTTCACCTATACAGTCTCGTGTCGTCGCAGCATTCCATTGCCGCGAAGCGGCAGAAACGACGAAGCACAAAGCATACCAGCCCAGGGCAAGCACGCATGCAGCCACTTACATCCTGGATAACTGCGACAGTAACGACAAACGGCTAACTGGCAATTTTCTCCACATAAACTGGGGATTTCACGATGCAGAAGATGTTTGGCATTTTGCTGGCACTTGCCGTGGCGTTGCTGTCGTCCTGTGTCAGCAATTCTCCTTCAACGCCAGCCGGCTTTGTGCATCTCGCCGAGTTTGTGCCAGACGCGATTTTGGAGATACGCTACTACTCCACCTATAATTTTGTCGGGGATCGCATCGACGGCTACGAAAGCCCGACTGCTCTTTGCACAGTCGAGGCTGCGAAGGCACTGAAGGCGGTGAGTGATGACATGATGCGGCAGGGCTACCGTCTGAAGATCTTCGACGCCTATCGTCCGCAGCGGTCAGTCACCCACTTCATGAACTGGGCGAAGGATCTCGGCGATACGCGCATGAAAGCATATTTCTACCCCAACGTGGACAAGTCCGTGCTGTTCGCCAAAGGTTACATTGCCGAAAAGTCGGGGCACAGCAGGGGCAGCACGATCGATCTGACGCTGTTCGATATGGCAACCGCAAAGGAGGTTGACATGGGCAGCCCCTTCGACTGGTTCGGCAAAGAAAGCCATCCGGCTTGGTGCGGAAATACTGCGGCTAATCAATACACAGGCGAATTTGCAGGCAGCACGCCGCCGACCGATGGCAAGATCAACGCCATGCAGTTCCGCAACCGGATGCTGCTGCGCACAGCGATGATGCGTCATGGCTTCAAACCTCTCGAAGAGGAATGGTGGCACTTCACGCTTGTTAACGAACCGTACCCGGAGACTTATTTCGATCTTCCGGTCAAGTGAAGAGCAGAACCGTGCGGTGAGCAGTGAGCGGGGGGACGCGGGCAATTGGGCGTGGTTGGTAATACAGAAACCACAACCATGCCTGGCCATTGTCCGCGATCTGGTCAGCAGAGCCGTGCTGTTTGTCGGCGACGGCAAGGCTTGCGAAACCCTGGCGCCCTTCACTCCCTAGTGCGAACGCTACCAGCAGGCCGAACTGCTTATCACTGACGACATGATGCTCAAACGGCACCTAACCTAACTTCCCCGGGAACAACTTTTTTCTAGGCATGAACACGCAGAAAAAATGTAGCAACTAATTTCTTTATTTTAAAGCTTGTATCCTACTGACATATGGCTACATTATGTAGCATTATGTTTGTACAAACGTCCAGAACAACGATCAACGGCAAGCTCTACGAATGCAAAACAGTTCGTGAGAGTTACCGTAGCGCCAATGGCCCCAGAAGCCGTACCGTCTGCAATATCAGCAAACTTCCTCCCCATGTCCAAGATGCCATCTGTGCACTTCTGAAAAATCCTGCGAGTTGCCTTGTGCCCAGTGATTCGCTTGGCTTGCATGATGCTCTTGGCTTTGGCGGGATAGCTGTGCTTGAGGATGCTTGGGAACGCTATCACTTGGATGATGTTTTGGGAGGAGTCAACGACGCGCAGGACCGTGGCCGCAT
>JAQWBY010000189.1 GCA_028706165.1 Lentisphaeria bacterium
AACACCCCCACAGAATAACCTATGTTTCATTAAATGCAATTCCTTTATTTTCATAATAATGCAATAAAAAATCACCGATCAGACCGATCAGACCGATCAGACCGATCAGACCGATCAGACCGATCAGCAATCGGATCCGTCCGATCCGTCCGATCCGTCCGCGAAAAAAGAAAGAAGATCAGACCGATCAGACCGATCAGACCGATCAGCAATCGGATCCGTCCGATCCGTCCGATCCGTCCGATCCGTCCGCGAAAAAAGAAAGAAGATCAGACCGATCAGACCGATCAGACCAATACTCTTTATTTAGTGTACCGGCAATGGTTGGCGATGAGTTGATTTGTGACCATTCGCGTGACCATTCGCCGAGGTTTTGAGCGCCGAAGGCGCGCCCTAAGATAGCCCAGGGCAAGCGCCCGCAGGGCGCGTCGCCCTGGGTAAGGCCCCCACACGCTATGAGCCCTGTAAGGGCGGCCTAAAAGACCTTTGGCAGGGCGCATCATTAAGTTCCATTGCCTCTTTGGCCCCAGTCAGCTGCGCCGACTGGGACCAAAGAGGCCGAGGAACACGGCCAGAGTTGGCGTTGTACCCAGGGCGGCGCGCGCCTTCGGCGCTGCTTGCCCTGGGCTGGTATGTTTCGCGCTTTCAGCGCTTCTGCCGCTTCGCGGCAATAAATGCCGCGATCATAACAGGCTATTTTGCTGGAGCTTAAGGCACCATGAAATTTGTTAAGTGAAGAGCATTAGACCGATCAGACCGATCAGACTGATCAGTAATCGGATCCGTCCGATCCGTCCGATCCGTCCGATCCGTCCGCGAAAAAAGAAAGAAGATCAGACCGATCCTGCCTCTTCATTGTTCGTGTTTTTCGCATTGCGCCCGTCCTGCGCCTTCTGCGGCTATATTGTGGGCATTGTCCCTGCCGCCGCCTGCTAGGCGGCACCCCGTCATCGGTGAACAGCGAAAGGGCCTTGCCATGTCAGTACGCATAGATGCCGACATTCCCGGCGGCAACATCATCGTCGAGTCCATTGTCGACCGCACCATCGGTCTCCGCAAGGATCTCCGCGATACCCATGGCCAGTGGTTCTTCTGGAAATTCCGGGCGCGTTTTGACACGGTCGGCGACTACCATTTCCGCATTGGCGAAGGCCCGTCCATTGGTCCACGCGGCCCCGCCGTCAGCGCCGACCAGGGACTGAGCTGGGATTTTCTCGGCCGTGACGGCGTGAACTACCAGGACGAGTCTTTTGTCTACCACTGCGCAGACGCGCCGCAGGAACGGCTCTTCTGCGTCTGCATTCCCTATCTGCAAAGCGACCTCAAGCGCTTCCTGCAAACACAACCAGCCGGCGCCATCCGTGTCGACACGCTCTGCCGCACCCGCCAAGGCCGCGCCGTCGAGTTGCTGAGCATCGGCAAACCCGAGGCGCCGAAGCGACTGCTGCTGACCTGTCGCCATCACGCCAACGAGTCCATGGCCAATTTCGTCATCGAGGGCATCATCAGCGAATTTGTGGCCAAGCCCGATCGCTACCGTGATATCTTCACCCGCGTCGTGCCCTTCGTAGACAAAGACGGCGTCGAGAATGGCGACCAAGGCAAGAACCGCTGGCCCCACGATCACAACCGCGATTACGGCCCACTGACCGTCCACATCGAAACCCGCGCCATCATGACGCTGGTGGAACGCGAGCAGCAGCACGTGATGATTGACCTGCACTGCCCATGGTTGCGCGGCAAAGACAACGAAGCGGTCTATTTCGTCGGCAAGAACAATCCTCGCCTGCAGGCCGGTATCGAGCGCTTCTCGCAGCTCCTCAGCGAAGAAGCGCCGCCACAGGCACCGCATTTCACCAGCGACGACATTCCCTTCGGATCAAGCTGGAACACCGGCAGCAACTACGCGCAGGGCAAGGGCTTCACACTCTGGGCCGGCGAGCACCCGTGGGAGCCCGACAGCATGTCCGTGGAAATCCCTTTCGCCACTGTCAGCGGCCTGCCCTTTGACAGTGCTGGTGCGCGGGATCTCGGCCGAGCCTTCGCCCGTAGCATCTACCGCTTTCTGGGCGTCGACAACGCCTAGTGGCAGCCGCAGGCGCAGTAACCGCAGCCGGGCTCTGGGCGACCCATGGGCAACGCCGCCCGGCACTGCGCCAATCGCTCCTTATTGATGCTGACCACCAAGTTCAGCGGCCGGCCGTGCGGCACTTCCGCGATGGGCAGCCCCCACGGATCGTAGATCGCCGAATGGCCATAGAGCTCCAGGCCCGTCGCCGCATTGGCACCACCCTGCCCCACGCCAGCCACCCAGCTCTGGTTTTCAATCGCCCGTGACCGCAGCAACACTGACCAATGCACCCGCCCCGTATGCGCAGCAAAGGCCGCCGGACAGACCAGCAGATCGCAAGGCCACTGCGCAACATAAAGCTCCGGAAAACGCAGGTCGAAACAAATGCTCAGGCCAATCCGCCAGCCGCGATGCACAACCGGACGCGGCAGCGAAGCCCCAGGCGTAAAAAATTCCGTCTCGATCATCGCTTCGGGATGTTCCGGCCGGAAAGGAAACAGGTGCATCTTGTCATAGCAGCCCAAAGACGCGCCCCGCTCGGATATCACGTAGGCGCGGTCATACAGCTTGTCGCCGGCACGCAGCACCACGCCGCCAAAGAGCGCCGCCACCCCGGCCTCGCGGCAGAGCGTCCCCAACAGCTCCCGCCAGGCACTGTCGTCGCGAGCGGCCGAGCGCATGGCATCGCGGCCACCCAGGCAAAACGCGTACTCGGGAACAAGCACCATATCGCAGCCGTCGGCCGCAAATTGGCTCAGACTGTGCCGAATCGCCGCGATGTTCGCGTCCTCAGCAGTCACCGCGTTCATCTGGCAAAGCCCCAAACGGAATGTCGTCTCATCGCTCATCGTTGTTCCTCCAGTTGCACCGGCGGCAGCGCGCCTCCAGCCATCATATGACTCCCATCAGCATGACCATAAGCTACCCCCCTAGCAACGCGAACGCCAGTTCACCACGCCGCATACGCTTTTTTCGCCGCTTCACGCGGTGACATTTACCGTGCGCACGCTTATAGTTGGGGTTTTCCGCCCAATCACCCAACAATCCCAAGGACGCATCATGATCATCCACAACGCCTTCTCCCATCTATCCCGCGCCATTCTCGTCTGTGCCATGGCCTTCGCCATAGGCGTCCACGCCGCCGAAACGCGCAAAGTCGCCGCCAACATCCGCTACCGAACGGACAACGACTGCGCGGGCAATGCCTATATGCAGGAACGCTGCGTGCTCGACATCGACTACCCCGAAGGCGCCAGCAACGCTGTCGTCATCCTCTGGTTCCACGGCGGCGGCCTCACCGGCGGCGGTAAACACATCCCCAGGGACTTCTACACCCGCAACAGCAAGCAGCCCACCATCGTTGTCGGCGCCAACTATCGCCTTGCCGGCAAGCATGACAGCAAAGGCGCCGACTGCATCCGCGACGCTGCTGCCGCTCTGGCCTGGGTCTTCGCCCACATCGCCGAGTACGGCGGCGACCCGGCAAAAGTCTTTGTCAGCGGCCATTCCGCCGGCGGCTATCTGTCCATGATGATCGGCATGGACCCGCGGTGGCTCGCCGAGCAGGGCTGCGACATCGGCCAGATCAAAGGCCTCATCCCCATGAGCGGCCAGGCCCTCACCCATTTCCGCATCCGCTCCGAAATGGGCATGAACAACAAACAGCCCCTGGTGGACGACTTCGCACCCATCTACCACGCCAGCCAAGCCGCCAAAATCGCCCCCATGCTCCTCCTCACCGGCGACCGTGAAATGGAAATGCTCGGCCGCTACGAGGAAAACGCCCTCCTCGCCCGCATGATGAAGATCAATGGCCACAAGGACATCACTCTCTATGAATTCCAAGGCTACGGCCACGGCATGACCACGCCGGCCACCACGCCGCTCATCAACTTCGTCAACCGCGTCAGCCCACCGCCAGTGCCCGCAGCACCCGCCCAAAACGCCCAGTAACCGCCCTGCCAATTCACGCGAAAACTCGCACCAACCATCTGATAACAAACGGAATAGACACCATGCAACATTGCCTCGAAAACGCCCTCGTCAAAGCCGTCCTCGACGACCACGCCCAACTGATCAGCTTCATCAACCGCCAGACCGGCACCGAACTGGCCAAACCACACGATCTCTGGCGCATGATTATCGCCGAAGACGAAAACCTCGAGGTCGAAATCGTCGCCGCAGACTGCACGCCAGTGGTCAGCGCCAGCGCTGATGCCATTCAGTACCGCTACCAGGCCCTCCGCACCAGCGAAGGCCACAACCACGCCATCGACCTCGTCATCGACGGCAAGCTCGTTGACGACGAGCTCCGCTGGTCCTGCCACATCACCAACCGCTGCACCGCCATTGAAGTCCGCGAATGGCTATTCCCAGTCGTCAATCTCAGCACTGCCACCGAGGCCATGACCCTGCATTCGCCAAACGCCGGCGGCGAAGTCATTGAACGCATCCGCCCCTGGGCACAACAGGCCAGCACTGTCTACAAGGGCATGGACAACATCTACCAGCGCCACATGCTCCGCTATCCCGGCTCAGTGGCCACCACCAACACCTGGACTTTCGCCAATGACCAGGAAGGCCTCTACCTGGCCAGCTATGACCCGTCTTTCCAGGATACGCTCCTGTGCTCCGAAATCGAACTGCGCGTAAAACTCAACTTCCTCTTCGTCAAATTCCCCTTCCTCAAACCCGGCGCCGAATGGGCCGCCGACGGCTACGTCATGGCGCCCATCAATGGCACCTGGCACCGCGCGGCAGACAAATACCGCGCCTGGGCTGAAACCTGGATCACCCACCACAGCACCCCCGACAGCATAGCGAACTTCCAGGGCTGGCAGCGCATCATCGCCAAAAGCCAATACGGCGAAATCTTCTACCCCTTCGACGCCATGCCGCAAATCTACGCCGACGGCGCCAAGGCCGGCATCGACACCCTATTCCTCTTCGGCTGGCACAAAGGCGGCCATGACAACGAC
Source organism: Lentisphaeria bacterium (assembly GCA_028706165.1). Taxonomy (GTDB): domain Bacteria; phylum Verrucomicrobiota; class Lentisphaeria; order Oligosphaerales; family Oligosphaeraceae; genus Oligosphaera. Next base: position 5,050 of record JAQWBY010000189.1, read on the forward strand.
TACCCCAATTACGTCGTCTGCGATAAACTCGGCGGCAAAGACAATTTCAAGAAGAACGTCAAGCTCTTCCAGCAGGCCGGCGGCAAGGTCATCCTCTACAGCAACGGCCAGCTCATAGACAAAAATGCCGATTTCTACCGCGAGACCGGCCACCATATCTCCACCAAGGACCTCAACGGCAACGAACAACAGCAATTCTACGGCTTCAGCGGCCGCGGCATGACCCAACGCCTCTACGGCAACCGCACTTTCGTGCTGGCATGCCCGTACTGCCAGGAGTGGTTCGAGACGCTCTGCAAAGTCGCCGACCTCGCCCACGAACTCGGCTGCGATGGCGTCTTCTACGACCAGCTCGGCGCGTCCAACGCCATCTGCTGCGATCCCAGCCACGGCCACCCCGTGCCCTTCACCCAAAGCACCCTCGCCCGCGCCAACATGGTCCGCAAACTCCGCCAGTACATCAACGACAAGTATCCCGGCATGAGCTTCGGCATCGAACACGTCTCCGATATCACCGCCCACCTCAGCGATTACATCCACACCGTCAACGGCGGCGCCGGCGTCAGTAACCCCAACTGGGCCGCCGCCGGCCAAAAGCCCCGCGTGCCCCGCAATATGGACTGGTTCCGCTACATCTTCCCCGAAGCCATCATCTCCAACCGCGAAATCCGCGATGACACTGACGTCGAGCGCCGCGTCAACCGCCTCGTACTCACCAATCTCATCTCCGATGTGGAAATCTATCGCTGCAAAAAAACCATCGCCGAAACCCCGCACTACCAACGCTACCTCGGCCTGGCCAACGCTTTCCGCGTCCGCAACGCCCGCTTCCTAAAGGGCGCTACTTTCCGCTCGACCATCCTCCATCACTGCGACAATGACGAGCTCGACAGCGCCGGCTACATTGCCCGCGACGGCAGCATCGTCATCATGGCCACCCAGTCGCACCTCGACAACGCCACCGCCCACATCACCGTCCCCAACGCCAAGTTCATCGCCAGCGACGCCATCGGCGACGCCACGCGCAATGCCGATGGCACGGTCCGCATCGGCCGCCACGGTCTCATCCTCCTCGCCTTCCAACCCCAGCCCTAAGTAGCATTTTTACACGATCAATGTGCCTTTGAACGCCACGGGGCCAATATCGCCAAACCGACGGCGTTCAAAGCACACAGACGCAACACTAATCGCGCCGCCGTGATCAAGACAATCTGAAGACCTGCGACTTACCACCCCGGGGCACCCCAACACCCCCACTCCCAAAGGACACGCGACATGAACATCCTCTTCATCGGCGGCACCGGCAATATCTCCACCGACTGCGCCGCCCTGCTGGCTCAGCGCGGCCACCGCATCAGCGTCCTCACCCGTGGCCGCAATCCCGTCCCCGCCGCCTATCAGAGCATTGTCGCCGACCGGCACGATCGCGCGGCCCTGCAGCAGGCCCTCGCCGGCACGTCCTTCGATGTCGTCGCCGATTTCACAACCTACACCGAGGATGACGCCCGTGACATGGTCAAGCTTTTCGCCGGCCGCTGCGCTCAGTACATCTTCATCAGCACGGTCGTCGTTTACAGCAAACCCGCGCATGTCCTGCCCATCACGGAACTGGCCCCCATCGGTAACGCCTTCTCGCCCTACGGCCAGCGCAAAGCCGCCGCCGAGGCCTTCTTCATGCAGCAGCACCGCGAGCACGGTTTTCCCGTCACCATCGTCAGGCCCTCGCACACCTACTCCCACCAGTGGCTGCCCAACCCCGTCACCAGCGCCGGCTATACCTTCGCACGACGGCTTGAAGATAAGCGCCCGATCTTTATTCACGACGACGGCCAAGGCCTCTGGACCCTCACCCACACCCGCGATTTCGCCGTCGGCTTCGCCGGTCTCTGCGGCCTCAGCGCAGCCATTGGCGAGGCTATCCAGATCACCGGCGATGCCGTCCTCACCTGGAACCAAATTGTCGACGAAATCCGTCTCGCCGTCGGCGTCGACAACGTTGACGTCGAGCACATCCCCACCGACTTCATCTGCCACGTCGATCCCGACATGACCGCCAAATTCAAGGGCGACAAGAGCTCACCGGCCGTCTTCGACTGCGCCAAACTCAAACGCCTCGTCCCCGACTTCCAGTGCCGCATTCCCTTCCGCGACGGCGTCCGCGAAGCAGCCGCCTGGTTCAAGGCCGACCCAGCCCGCCAAACCGTCAGCCCCGCCATCGACGCCACTTTCGACCGCATCATCAACGCCTGGCGCAACGCCCGCTAGGCCGCCGCGCCAGCGCCACTCACGGCTTACAGGGGAACCACCCCGTGGTCCGGTTGGAGATGCGCACCAGGATCAGCATCACCGGCACTTCCACCAAGACGCCCACGATGGTCGCCAGCGCCACCGGCGAAGCCGTCCCAAAAACCGCTATCGCCACCGCCACCGCCAACTCAAAAAAGTTCGACGCGCCAATCATGCCCGCCGGCGCGGCAATGTCGTGGGACAGTTTCAGGCAGCTACATGAACCATAGGCGATAAAGAAAATCAGGAAGGTCTGCACAATCAGCGGCACGGCAATCAACACAATGTGCAGCGGGTTGTTGATGATTACCTGACCCTGAAACGAGAAGATGATCACCAGCGTCAACAGTAAGCCGCCTATAGTGATGTGGTTAAACTTCGGCAAA
>JAQWBY010000190.1 GCA_028706165.1 Lentisphaeria bacterium
CGTCGATTGCCGTCGATTGCCGTCGATTGCCGTCGATTGCCGTCGATTGCCGTCGATTGCCGTCGATTGCCGTCGATTGCCGTCGATTGCCGTCGATTGCCGTCGATTGCCGTCGATTGCCGTCGACTGCCGTCGATTGCCGTCGATTGCCGTCGATTGCCGTCGATTGCTGTCGATTTCTGTCGATTGCTATCGATTGCCGTCGATTGCTATCGAACGCTATATTTGAGCACTATCAGCGCGATCTACGGCGGCGCTTCCAGGAGTCCCCAGCGTTGGCTAACCAGTCCCCTGAGTCCTCTGCGTCATTCCCCACGGTCCCGAAAGTCCCCACAGTCCCGGCCAAGAGTCGTGAGACGTGAGACGGGAGACGTGAGTCCTCGCCCCAGCGCCCCGCCGCCAATCAGTCCCACTGGTCCCTAGCGTCCCCTGAGTCCGGCCATTATCAATGGGTGACCGATTCCCCCACCTCGGCACTTTTTTTCGCTCAAGGCGTGCAAAACCCGCTCACACGCGCATATTACCCCTTGTTCTTCACCTTGAGCCATCACGAAGTTGCTGAAGGAGGGCATTTTCATGTTCCAGCCTGTGCGTGTACGCTTGTTTTTACCCGGGCAGCTCCGACAAGGAGTGCTTCTACTGTTGATCATCGCCCTCAGCGCCCGCGCCCAACTACTCAGCGGCGATTACCAAATACCAACGGAACAGAGCTTTGACGGCAAGGGCTTCAGCTACTCCTTAAAACACTTGGAAAGTTGCGACACCCACAGCACCTTCGCCATCACGTTTCCCTCGCCAATCACCACCGCCGTCGCCAGCAACAACAGCGTCCCCGGCGAACTCTACGTTCCCAAGGGCCTGCCCAACACCCGGCAGTACCCCGCCGCCGTCGTCATCCACATCCTCCACGGCAATTTTGAACTGGAACGCGCCATATGCCAGACCCTCGCCAGCAAGGGCATCACGGCCATGTTCTTCAAACTGCCCTATTACGGCGAACGCGGCGGCCAAAACGGCCGCCGCGAGATGACCAGCGATCCCCAGCGTTTCATCGACACTCTCACCCAAGCCACTGCCGACACTCGCCGCAGCGTCGATATCATCTCGTCACTGCCCTTTATCTCGCCCAAGAAGGTCGGCGTCACCGGTGGCAGCCTCGGCGCCATCATGTCCGCCAGCATCTGCGGTTTCGAACCGCGCATCAACCGCGCCTTCCTCATCCTCGGCGGCGGCAATCTGCAAAAAATCATCATGAACGCCCATGAGACCAGGCACCTCAAGGCCTTCATCGACCGCCTGCCCGAAGCCGAGCGCGCAGCCGTCTTCGCCAAATTGCGCGAAATCGACCCGCTTGCGCAGGGACCGGCGCTCCAACGACTTAGCCGGCAGGGCAAATTCAAAATGATCTGCGCCGCGGAAGATGAAGTGGTTTTTCCGGACTGCTCACGGGAGCTGGCCGCCGTAGCTGGCTGTGACATCACGTGGCTACCAGGGCTCGGTCATTACACCGTCGCCGCCGCCATGCCTCAGATCATGGACGAGCTGGTCCGTTTCTTCAGCGCGGACCGCCCAATGTCCTGGCGTTCGCCCGCCGAGATCACGGCGCAAAACAACGCCATGCGGCTCACCGGCTCCTTCCTCCAGGGCGCACTCTCCCTGCTCAACTCCTCGCCCATGCCGGGCAGCATGCACCGTTGCCAGCTTGATTTCAGCATCAACCTGCCCACCAACACGCTCAAAGGCAGCATTGATTACTGCCGCGGCAGCGGCGGGCGCTACCGCATCGCCGGGACAATCCCGCAGCTCGGCGATGCACGAATCGGCCAAGGCGAGTACCCGTGGCTGGCCGGCGCCAACAACAGCGTCTTCGTTGGCACTATCGACGCCCAGGCCGGGCGCGGCTGCACGCAATACATCACCCCACGGCTCATGATACAATGGCAGGTGGGCGTCGGCGCCCTCGCCGGCGCCGCCATGGCGCCGGATCTGCTCAAACAATTCTGCACCATCAGCAACAGCAGCGCCCCCGATGGCGGCGCCTCGCTGATCATGTCCAGCACCCATGACCAAGTCCAGGCCGAGGTCACTCTGGGCTTCGCACCCGATGAAACACCACGCGAAATGCTCTTCAACGTCATGGGCTACTCCGGTACCATCACCATCAAGGAATGGCTAATCAACACGCCCGAGCAGGCCGAAATCTTCGCCCCGCCCGCCAGCGACAATACCAAGAATGTCAGACAGGAAGATGTCCTGCGCATGATCGCCGCATTGATGGAACGCCTACTGGAGGAAACAGAATAATGTACACCAAACGCCTGCAACACCACTGGGTCCTTACCCTTACCCTCACCCTGACCATCGCCTTGCCACTGCTGAGCCTCGCCCAGGACCTACGCGTCATCGCCCGCAACGAAAACGGCATGCTCTGTCTGCTGGGAGGCAAACGCGTCCTCATCGTCAACGGCACCGCCGAACAAATGGGCGGCGCCCATGGCAAACTCATGGCCAATATGGTCCCCCAGGTCTCACCCAGAACCATGTGCCTCGTCGGCGCCGTCTACTCCATCAGCAAGGGCGACTGGTTCTTTGCACGCATGGACGAAATCATCCGCCGCGCCATGCCCCACACCCCCGAACGCTTCGTCCAAGAATGCCTCGCCATGGGCCGCGCCGCCGGCATATCCGACCGCGACGCCCTCTGCGCCAATTTCTTCCCCGAGCTTTTCCACTGCAGCGGCGCCGCCATGCGCAATCAGGCCACCAGCGACGGGCAGATACTGCATGTCCGCGTCCTTGACTACATGGCAGACGTCAACCTGCAAAAGTACACCGCCGTGCAAATTTTTCTCCCAGAGGGCCACAACGCCTGGATGTCGCTGGGCTATGCGGGCTTCCTCGGCACCGTCACGGCCATGAACGAACACGGCCTGGCCATGGGGGAAGTCGGCGGCGAAGGCGAGGGCAAGTGGGACGGCATGCCCATGACCTTCCTCATGCGCGATATCATGGAACGAGCCAAAACCGTCCGTGAAGCACTGGCCATATTGGAAAAAACGCCGCGTACCTGCGAATACTACTACGTGCTCAGTGACGCCAGCAAGGACATGGTCGGCGTGTACGCCACCCCCGAAAAACTTGAGGTCCTCGAAGCCGGCCAACAGCACCCCAAACTGCCACCGGTCCCCGCCGACACCGTCCTCATCTCCGCCTACGATCGGGCACAAACCCTCGCCCAGCGCATTGACGAAAACTATGGCAAAATCACCCCCGAAATGCTCATGACCATCATCAAACGACCCGTCGCCATGAAGTCCAACCTCCATAACGCCATCTTCCGACCCGAAACCCTCGATATGTGGTTCGCCGATGCCGGCCGCAAAAACCCAGCCTGCGACTCAGCCTATACCCGCATCAACCTGCGCGAGGCCATCGACTTCTTTCACCAGAACCAGCAGCGCGCGACAACAAACCCATGATCGCCATTCTTGCAAAAATGCCCTCCATCGCCTAAAGTATTTGTTCTTTTGCACTGGCGGGAAAAGAGGGAACACATCACTTAACGCACTACACATCAGGTGATTAGGCATGACGAAACAGCATTTGACCTACGATCAGCTCCGCGACCAGCTGGCGGTGACCCCGCCGCTGTTAATGCTCGACCGAGTCTGCCTTGACAGCGACGCCGGCCACGCCATCGCCAGCAAGTACGTCACGCGCAACGAAGCCATTTTCAACGGCCATTTTCCCGACTTTCCGGTGCTGCCTGGCGTGCTCCAAGTCGCGGCCATGGCCCAGGCTAGCCGCGTCCTTTTCAGCGTCATGTTCCCAGGCAAGGGTCATCCCTATGTGACCCACCTCCACCGCGTCAAATTCCGCAGCCCCGTGCAACCGGGAATGATCCTCGCCATCGACTGCAGATTCCACAAGCAGAACGACGACGGTAGCGTCGAGTTCGAGGTGAAAAATTCCATCGTCGGCGGCAAACTGGCCTCTAGCGGTTTCATCTCCCTGACCTGGAAAGAAGCAGGCTGGTTCGCGCCCAGCGATGGCGCCGAGCAGTGCCCCCTGCTGGCTGATGTCGACGACAAGTTCCTTGACGCCGATGCCATCATGGCTGTCATCCCCCACCGCTACCCGTTCATGCTGGTCGATCGGGCCTACAGCCTCGACAATCCCGCGAAAGTAATCGGTTTCAAGAATGTCAGCGGCAACGACCCGCTGGTGCAGGCGACCCGCCCAGCCATGTACCCCGGTTATCTGCAGCTGGAAAGCGGCGCCCAACTCGGCTGCGCCGCCATTCTTGCCCAGCCCGAAAACCGGGACAAGCTCGGCCTGTATATGTCCATCGACGACGCCGTCTTCCATCGCCCCGCCCTGCCCGGCGAACAGATCGTCATCCACGCGTCCTGTGAGATGAAGGGCCGCTTCGGCCTCGCCAACGGCGTATTCTACGTCGGCAAGCATATCATCGCCGAAAGCTCGACCAAATTCGCCATCGTTCCCAAAGAAGAAATGACCCCACAGTAAGCTGGCCATGTTGGTCAGTGCAAACTCAATACCGTCCCCGTAAAGAGAGATGGCCGGCCTCGCCGGCAGAAGGATCGTGTGACATGATTGACATCCGCGCCTTGCGTGAAAATCCCGACCGCGTCAAAGATAACGCCGCCCGCCGCGGCTGCACGGTCGATGTCGACAAGCTGGTCGCGCTCGACCGCGAATACGTCGGCCTCATCCGCGAAGTCGAAGACCTCCGCGCCGAACGCAATCGCCTCAGCAAGGAATGTCAAACGAATCCCGCCGCCCGCGACACCGTCAAAGAAATGAAGGTCACCTTGGCCAACAAGGAAAGCCGTATGGCCGAACTCAAGACCGTGGTCGACGAGCAAATGACTTGGCTGCCCAATTTCCTCTCACCCGATGTCCCCGACGGCGGTAGCGATGCCGACAACGCCGCCCTCCGCTTCGTCGGTAAAAAGCCCGAATTCGCCTTTGCCGGCCGCGACCACCAAGCCCTCGGCGAACTGCTGGGTATCATCGACACGGGCCGCGGCGCCAAGGTCGCGCAATCCGGCTTTTACTACTGGGTGGGCAAAGGCGCCCAGCTGACCCAGGCGATGTTCTTCTGGGCGCAGCAGGAGCTGGTCAAGCGCGGCTTCACCCTTTTCATGTCTCCCTGCGTCGCCAAGGAGCAGACGCTTTTCGGCACCGGCTACCTGCCTTTCTTCAAGGACCAAACCTACACCCTCAGCGGCGAAGACCTCGCCCTCATCGGCACTTCCGAGCAGACCCTCGTCGGCTACCACGCCGACGAAATTCTCGACGCCGGCACCCTGCCACGCCGCTATACGTCCTACACGCCTTGCTTCCGCACGGAAGCAGGCAGCTACGGCAAAGAATCCCGCGGCATCTTCCGCGTGCACCAATTCCATAAGGTCGAACAGATCATTTTCTGCCTGCCCGAAGACTCACCGCGCTGCCACGAGCTCTGCCTCGAAAACGAAGAGTACCTCCTGCAGCAGCTCGGTCTGCCCTACCGCGTGGTCAATGTCTGCGTCGGCGACATGGGCGCTCCCGGCTACAAGAAATACGACATCGAAGCCTGGTACCCAGGCTACGGCGGTTACCGCGAAGTGACCTCAAACACCAACCTGACCGACTTCCAGGCCCGCCGCCTCGGTATCCGCTACAAGGGCAGCGACGGCAGCAAGGGCTTCGTCCATACCATCTCCGCCACCGGCGTCACCGACCGCGTCGTCTGCGCTATCCTGGAAAATTTCCAGCAGGAAGACGGCTCGGTCATCATCCCTGAAGTCCTGCGGCCCTACACTGGCTTCGACCGCATCACCCCCGGCGTTTGAGTCCCCAACAGCGTCCGTCGCCAGCAAGCGAAATTACTGACGGCGGCCGCGCCGCGCCGGCGCAACCGCCGTGGCTAGTGCAGCCCATGACCATCCACATTGCGCAAGACCAACGCTATTCGTGCCTGCTCTGCGGCCGCTGCTGCCGGCGCTTCCATGTGCTGTTGCAGGAGCCTGAAATCCAACGCCTGGCGGCCCTGCCTTGGGACGAGGCCGATCAGGCGCCCCGCGATTTCCACGTCAAGCTCAATGGCTATAATTTCTTCCGCCGCCGCGACGACGGCGCCTGTGTCTTCCTCGACGACGGCGGTGTTTGCAGCATGCACCGCCGTTTCGGTTTCGACATCAAAGCCCTGACTTGCCGCGGCTATCCTTTCAACTTCGCCTCGACCTTTCCGGGCGAGGTCTCCGTCCTCGCCCGCATGGACTGCCCCGCAGTCCTGCAAAACCACGGCCAGCTCATCCGCGAGCAGCGCCGTGATATCGAAAAACTCGCGCGCGAACTCCATTTCGGCAAGGGCTTCACCCCCGAACAGCTCCAGGGCCTGGAACGACGCAGCGTCGAAATGCTGCGCGATCACTGCCAAGGCATTGTCCGTGACGACACCCTCAGCAGTGACGGCATGGCCCTCCTCCTCATGGCATTCGCCGAACGCATGGAAAAACTCGGGGCGACATTCATCAACGACGCCGATACCATGCACAGCGTCATGCCCAGCGTCATGGCTAACCTCAAACAGGAACTGGCCGACGTGCCGCAAATCGGGCTGGGCGCCTACGACCGGGCTTACTTCCGGCAATGGTTCGCCATATACTGCCGCCGCGACGAAGAAGCAACCGACCGCGGCCTGCGCCAACGCCTCCGGCGTGCGCTGATGATCACCAGGATCATTGCCGGCGGCGGCAACCTCCGCACCTTCGGCAAGGAGCATCCAGACCTGTTCTTGCGCCGGGCCGGCATTTTCACTCCGACTCGTTGGCAACCATCAGCCACTGCTGCTTGGGATGCCTACCGCCGGTTCCTCAGCGCCCGCCTCGACTGCCTGCAATTCTTCGGCGTGTCCTACTATGGCGCGGCCTTCTTTACCGGCCTGAAAGCGCTGTTCCTAACCTACCCCCTCGTCCTCTGCGCCGCCCGCATCCACGCCGCCAGCCAGAAACGTACCCAAATTCAGGCCGACGACGTCATGTACGGCGTCGCCGCCATTGACCACGTTCACGGCCGCTCGCCGCTCCTGCAATACAAGGCCGGTCGGCACCTCGAACACTTCTTCAGCACCGAGCGCTTCCCCCAGCTGCTGTGCAGCCTCGGCAAGAGCTGAACAACGACAGCGAGTACCACCAGCACGCCGTAACGCGCATCTGCCCAGGGCTGGTATGTTTCACGCGTTCAGCACTTCGGCCGCTTCGCGGCAATAAAATGGCAGAGCGGCCAAACCATGGCAACTAGGCAACGCTCCCGGAAGGAGCCGCAACCCAGAGTATGACAACACGTTACAATTGCGCCCAGAGGGCGCCACATTGGCTTGGCACATCGCGGCCCATCCCGGCAGGGTGAGGCGTGTCGAGCATCTAGTATCCATCACTCCTAGGAAACCCGTTGCCGCAAAGGTCGGCGGAAATCAAGGTCGAATGGCTGGGCGGCGGTTGGCCGTGGGTTTCCTGCAACTTGTCCCCGGTGTTTTCCCCGCCGGGGTGGTTTCTGAACGAGTACCTTTTCGCGTCGTCGGACAGTCATTGAGACGCCGTTATTGCCAGCGCCGCCGACCTACGCACAAGAGGGACATGACTAAGGTGGAATGTCGCTCACCGCCGCGATAAAGCGAGCATCTGAGCGACGCGATCGCTTCACCAGAAC
>JAQWBY010000191.1 GCA_028706165.1 Lentisphaeria bacterium
CGCATCATTCACGCCGTAGCTCAGATTCCCGACATACAAATTCTTGGCCATTTCAATCTCCACCTACATAAGGCATTTGGATCCTTTTTTTTACTTTCTGGATCACAATTTTAGAAAGGGGTCAATCGACGTCTGACCCAATAACCGTGCTCGTCTTGCCCCAGAAAAAAAGGCCTGTGCAGTAAGAACTTACAAAAGCCACCTGCTCAGAGAGGCGAAATAAGCGACAGTTAAGCTACAGCCGCAAGAATACAATACAAACGATTTGCTGCAAAATTTTTTGGGGAACCGGGAACTCGTGCGTAAATATGGTCAAATAAAGGACAAAGAACAGGCTTGACGTGTTAATCTGGCGAGTTTTTTGGGGTGGCGCAAGGCGTCAGCGCCGATTACTGCGGTAGCCCGCCCGCCTACTCCGTAGCCTCACGGCATGCGGCGCGGCGCGTAGGTCCCTCCGTGGCCTCACGGCATGCCGTGAGGCCAGCGTAGAGTTCCGCCGACCCAGGTTTGGGTGGGGTTGAGGTCGTGGTCGAGGACGGCCAGGTCGGCGTGGAAGCCGGGGGCGATTTTGCCGATGCCGGCGATGTTAAGCGAGCGGGCTTGGTTCCAGGCGCAGGTCTTCACCAGCTGGCTGAGGGGCAAGCCGGTGAGGGCGCGAACGCGTTTGAGGCCTTCGTGGAAGAGGAGGGTGCTGCCGGCGACCTGTCCGGTTTTGAGGCGGGCGCAGCCATTACTGACGACCACGGGCAGGCCGCCGAGGCTGTAATCGCCGTCGGGCATGCCGGCGGCGCGCATGGAGTCGGTTATGAGCATGATCTGGTCGCAGCCTTTGACCATGAAGAGCAGCTGGATCATTTCGGGGCAGAGGTGGACGCCGTCGCAGATGAGCTCGACAAAGACGTCCCGATGAAGCAGGCCGCCGCCGACGAGACCGAATTTGAGGTGATGTAGTGGCGTCATGACATTGCAGAAGTGGGTCATGTGCTTGAGGCCCAGGAAGCACGCTTGTTTGAAGAGGTCGTAACTGGCCAGTGAATGGGCGCAGGACGGCATGACGCCCTGCTCGACAAGGTCGCGCACAAAGCTGCATTGCGGGTCGAGCTCCAGTGAATAGGAGAGTTTGGCGACTGGATACTGCGCGTGCAGGCGCCGCACCAGCGCGATGTCGGGCGCCTGCAGGTAGGCGGGGTTTTGCGCACCGGCGCCCTCGGCTGCAAAAAAGGGCCCTTCGAGGTGGATGGCGGGAATGACGGCGCCGTCGGGGGCCGCGCTCATATAGTCTTTGGCGGCTTGGAGGGAGCGGGCGAGTTCCTCTTCGGGCAGGGTGAGGGTCGTGCCCAGGAATGACGTGACGCCCTGGCTGAGCTTGTGCCGGGCGATGGCGCGGACGGCGGCGGGCGTACCGTCACAGAAATCGTGGCCGTCGCAACCGTGGGTATGAATGTCGAAAAAGCCCGGCAGGAGATAGTGTCCGGCGAGGTCAATGACCTGGTCGGCGGCGGGCAGGGCGTCGCCGGGATTGAACAGTGCGGCGATGTGCGCGTCAGCGAGCAGCACGGCGGCATCGGCGCAATCGACGTCCGGCGAGATCACGTGGGCGTGGACAAAGAGGGTTTTCATGATCGGCACCGCTGTTTCAGAGAGTTGCTATGCTGTCTTTGGTGTAGACGATCTGGGAATTGGAGTGTTTGAGGAGAAACGACGCGGGCAGTTCCGGGGTGACGCGGCCGGATTTGATCACGCTCAGCGGCCGTTCCTGTTCTTCGAAGCAGGCCAGCAGCAGAATCTGTTTGGCGGCGAGGATGCTCTTCATGCCCATGGTGATGGCCTTGGTGGGGACCATGGACGGATCGTTGTCGGCGGTGAGGCGGGCGTTGGTGGCGATGGTGAGCGGTTCCAAAGCGATGACGCGGCTGGGCAGCGCGGCGAAGTCGTCGCTGGTGATGGCCTTTTCGCTCATGGGTTCATTGAACGCGATATGGCCATTGAAGCCGATGCCGAGCAGTTGCAGGTCCAGACCGCCATGGCTGGCGATCAGATCGTCGTAGCTGCCGGCGTTCTCGGCTGGGGGAAAGAATGCCTGGGCTTGGTTAAAGCGCCTCTCCGGCTGGAATTTCGAGAACAGCTTTTCGTCCATGTATTTCCGGTAGCTCAGCGGGTGTTTTGGGGGCACTTCGTGGCCATCGGCGGTGGCGTATTCATCGAGGTTGCAGGTTATGAGGCCGCTGAGGTCGGTGCCGTGCTCATTGAACAATGCGGCGAGCAGCTCATAGAGCCTGATCATGGTATTGCCGGTGGCGAGGCCCAGCAGACAGGTGTTTTTCTGCTGGAGGCACTCGCAGGTCTTGTTGAAGATCAGCTCGGCGCCGAGTTTGCTCATCTCTTCATAATTTCTGACAGCGGTCCAGGTGGTCATGGCGTACTCCTGCGAGATGACTATCCGGCTGAATTGCCGGAGGGGTTGGGAACAGTGCCTTGGTAGCGGTTCTTGGGCCGCGCCGCGCACAAGAAGCTATCCGAATTGCCGGGGAATGCAAGCGTGGTCAGCCCAAAATACCGCGCCTAGCGTGGCAACGGAAGTATAGTAGGCGGACCGTACTGGCCATGGCATCATGGCCGGCAGCAACCAAAACTCAATCACGAGGTGCGGAAGATGATTCGTGAACTGTGCAGCTTCACCATCGGGGAAGAATTCGCGCAAATGCGGTCGATACCGGTTGCCATGGGCGCCGGTTGCGAGGGCGCGACGTTGTTTGTGCATTCGCAGAACCCCAACATCGATCCATGGTCCGAAGCCTTCAATTACGCGCGCGATACCCTCAAGATGACTCTGATCAGCGACAGTGGCAAGGTGCTCTGGCGTCGCGACCTGGGCTGGGGGTTGGTACCGGGCATCTGGTACTCGCCGGTGCTGTCATTTGATCTCGATGGCGACGGCGTGGACGAAATCTGGTACGTCGGTAACACCCGGCCGAATCTGCCGTTGACGACCTACTATCGCGTGCTGGAGCGCATCGATCCGCGCAGCGGCGAGGTCACCGGCCAGTGGCCTTGGCCGCCGTACCCGCGCAATGAAAGCATGAGCCACACCTACCGCTACACCCTCGCGGCGGGTTACAGCCACGGCGAACCCGTGCTCATCACCGCCCAGGGAACCTACCACGACATGCACCTCCAGGGATATCAGGCTGGCATGAACAAACGCTGGGAAATTCTCATCCCCGGCGATGCGCCCGGCGCCCGCGCCAGCCACGTCTTCCCCATCCTCGACATGAATGACGACGGTGTCGACGAGATATTCTGGGGCGAACGCATCCTCAGCGTCGACGACGGCCACGAGCTGTTCTGCTGTGACCGCGACCGCTTCAATGCCCACTCGGACATCGTCGTGCCCTTCATTGATCCGGCTGACGGCCGGAAGTACATCTACACTTGCCGGGAAGGCGGCGGGGCGCCGCGCGTGGTCACCTACGATTTCAACGGCAACATCATCTGGAGCGCGGTGGAAGCCGGCCACATGCACAAAGGCTGGGTCGCCAACATCGGCGAAAACCGCCGGCGCATCGCCATGGCTATGAGTCTGGCCTTGGACGCCAAGGGCGGCGATATTCACAAGAGCACGCCAATTCTCTATTACTATGACGCCGTCAGTGGCAAGCCCGTCGATTTCACCATGCCCTTCCCAGGCTGCCATCTCATGCCCATTGATTTCACCGGCGACGGCTATCACGAATTCTTCGGCACCGGCGGGGACGCCCTCGGCAAGTGCTACGACCGCTTTGGTAAATGCCTGGCGACACTTCACGGCGAGGACAAAGCGCAGGTGGTCCGCTCCGGCAAGATCCTCGACCGCCCGGGGCAGCAGCTGATGCTCGCCTATGGTAAGGAGGGCGTCGTCCGCATCTGGGGCGACGATGCGGCTGTCGGCGAGGACGATCCGTTGTGCAAACGCTACCACCGCTTCATGCAGCATATGATGGCATCCGGCTATAACCACCTCAACAGCGTCCAGTCCTGCGGGATGTGACGCATCGCCCGCTCTGCGGCAATGGCCTGATCGCGCCGATTGCCCCAATTAGCCTTGTCAACGGCTCCCAGCGCGCCAATTCCGCGTTGGGGGCTTTTTTTGTCGCTGGGCGCCCGGCGGCGGCGCGGCGCTGATGTCCAGATGTTATTATAAAGCGAAATGCATCATCGTTATCGCATCTGAACACACGCCATGGACGCCGCCGGGCATGAACAGCGACAGCACAGACAAAGAGTTGATTGACGCGTATCTTGCCGGCGCCGACGAGGCGTTTTCGCTGCTTTACAACCGCTACAAACGCCAAGTGTATGGCTACCTGAAGAGCTTCGCACCAGGCGCCGATGCGGACGATCTTTTCCAACAGACCTGGATTCGTGTCAGCAAGAAACTGCAGCGCTACCACTGTGAGCAGAAGTTCCAGGCGTGGCTTTTTCGCCTGGCGCGAAACATCGCCCTGGATCACCTGCGAGCCGTCAAACGCAAGAGCCGTTATGAGATTCTGCCGGCCGGCGAGCAAGCGCCCGATGCAATTGACGATCGGGAAGAACCATGGCAGGCAATGAACGATGAGGAAATGCGCGCGCAATTGGCCAGGGCCCTGGCGCAGCTCAGCCCAAACCAGCGCGCAGTCTTTGTAATGCGCCAAAAAAACGTCTCGTTCAAAATCATCGCCGAAGAGCAGGGCTGCCCCATCGGCACCGTGCTGATGCGCATGCACTACGCGATGAAAAAGGTCCGCACCGCTTTGCAGCGGGACGGTGTCGACGAGGAGCCAAGAGATGAACAAAAACACCAAGACCTGTGATGACTACAGCGCCGAAATCAGCAACGGCGACGGCGTACTGTCCAAAGAGCTGATGGAGCATTGCATGCAATGCCGCGACTGCCGGCAGGAACTGAAACGGCAGCTGGCCGCCGCAGATCACGACAGCCTCCCGGAAATACCGACGGGGCTGGACCTGCGAGTGCTGGCCGCCTGCCGCGAACCCCTGGATTGGACCTGGCAGCCGCGGCTTTTGCGCCCCTTGCTCTATGCCGGCTGCGCCGCCGCCGCGCTGTGGATGATGTCGCTCATGCTCGAAACCGCACCAGTGCCGGGCAACAACGGCCGCAGTGGCAAGACCGAGCTCTTTGCCGGCGACTGGGACGGGCGGGGCATCATGGAACAAATCGAGTGGATTGGCTTGGCCATCGATCAAACCCGCACGGACATGGCCGGCGATTGGATCGACAATGATACCGCAATCAATGTGACCAATGAGGAACAAGCAGAGGAAAGCAGGAGACAGTTATGAAGATCATTTCCGCCAGCCTGAAAATCGGTGTCGCCGTTTGTGTGCTTGGGTGTCTGGTGCAGTCGGCCTCGGCGCAGAATGCCAACGCAGGCATTGCCATGAAAGACCTGCGCGTGCTGCTTAAGGACGGTGACACACCGCCCCATCTGGCCAGCGAATGGCTCGCAACCGCATCCCAGGACGACCGCGACAAACTCCAGGGGCTGATCCGCAGCAATCCCGATGAGGCCAAGGCTTTCCTCAAGCAGAAAGTCGACGAGCGCAAAGAACAGCGCCAGGCCGCGCACAAGGCCATCTTCCAGGCCGCGCAAGCCGTCCGTCAATGCAAGAACGACGCCGACATGCCCGCTTTGCGGGACAAGCTGCGCGAATTGCTGGCCGACGACTTCCGGCGCACGTCCGACGACATCGCCGTGCGCATCCGCACGCAGGAACAGAACCTCGACCAGGCCCGGCAGGAATACAAACAGCGCGTCGACAACGCTGAGCAGATGATCAACGAGCGCATGGAAAAAATGCTCGCGCCCAGGGCCAACGGCGCTGGCAAGGGGCCGCGCAAAGACATCAAGGGCCAGAACAAAGGCCAGAATAAGGGCGGCGCCAAGGGCCAGAATAAGGGCGGCGCCAAGGGCCAGCGCAAGGGTGGCAAACAGCAGAAGGCCGCCGACGCCCCGGCAGTGCCCGCCGCTGATGACGAATTGGCCGACTGAACAAGGCAGAGCCGGCGTGGCTGCAGGCCCGCCGGCATTTCTTGGTGACGCCAACGGGGAGCAACCACTATGCCGCGATCGACCCATCACCTCCGGCGCCGCCTGCGCCTCCAGCTCTGCGTTGTTGTCGCCACGCTGCTGTCTGCCGCGCTGTTCGCGGTTGATGCCAGTTCGCCCTACCGTAAAGACAGCACGGTGCCGGTGCATTCGGAGATTGACCGCATACTCGCCGCGCACTGGGAGCGCCTCGGTTTGGCCCGGCCCTGCGAGGCGTCCGACGCCGTTTTTGTGCGCCGCGCCACTCTTGATCTCTGTGGTCGTTTGCCAACCAGCGACGAGGCCCGCGACTACGTCGCCAAGCAGGATCCCGACAAGCGCCGGCAGCTCATTGAGCGCTTGGTGAACAGCGAGGGCTTCGTCGAATACTGGAGCCTGCATTTCTGCGACCTGCTGCGGGTCAAATCAGAATTTCCCATCAATCTCTGGCCCAACGCCGTGTATGGCTATCAACGGCGCGTACAGCATTTTCTGCGCGAAAATGAGCCCTATGACCATTTCGTTAAGTCCCTCCTCTTGTCTACGGGCAGTAACTTCCGGGTTCCCGAAGTGAATTTCTACCGCGCGACGGCCAATCGTCGGGCGGCTGGCCTGGCTCGGGCGGCAGCGCTGACTTTCATGGGCGCTCGCAGCGACCAGTGGCCCGAGGCCGAGCAGCAGCGGCTGGCGGCGTTTTTCGACTGCGTCGCCTACAAAAGCACCAAGGAGTGGAAAGAAGAGATCGTCTACCTCAAGGATCGCGACAGCGAACTGGTCTTGACCCGGCCCGACGGCAAAGTCGTGCGCGTTCCTCCGGGAGCCGATCCCCGTCAGGCTTTCTACGACTATCTCCGCGAGGACGGCAATCCCTACTTCGCGCGCGCCCTGGCCAATCGCGTCTGGTATTGGCTCATGGGCCGAGGCATTGTCCACGAAGCCGATGACTTGCGGGCGGACAACCCGCCGCTGATCCCGGAGCTGCTGGACGTACTGGCGGCGGCGCTGGTCACTTCGGGTTACGATCTGCGCTATCTCTGCCGGCTGGTGGCCAGTTCGGCAGCCTACTGCTGCGCGTCCTGTCCGCCGCCGGACTATGCGCAGCCGGACTTGGCCCGCGAGCATTTCGCGGTCTTCGCTCTGCGGCGGCTTCCAGCCGAAGTGCTTGATGACGCCATCTGCGACATTACGGGCGTTTCGAGCAGCTATTCCAGCGTCATTCCCGAGCCATTCACCTACGTGCCACCGGAAGCGCGGACCATCGCGTTGGCCGACGGTTCCATCAGCAGCTCCTTTCTCATTCTCTTTGGGCGGCCCGCGCGGGACGACGGCGTCCTCGCCGAGCGTAACAACGGCATCAACGGCAAGCAGCGGCTGTATCTCTTCAATTCCGGTGATTTGTACCGCAAGCTCGGCCGCATTGGCCAGCGCGACGACTTCAAGGGCCGGCCATTTCTGCAGAACATCCCCGCCCTTTACTGGCTGTTTTACTCGCGGCCACCCACGCCTGACGAATATCAGCTGCTGCGCGACGAGTGGTCCCTGCAGCCCGGTGGCAAGGCCCGCTGGCGTTTCCAGCAGGACCTCGCCTGGGTATTCATCAATACCAGCGAATTCCTTTATCAGCATTGATCTG